>CAZKQS010000043.1:1436-8667 GCA_964554985.1 uncultured Thermoplasmatales archaeon
GGCTATGGTCTTGGTCCACAGGGAGAATGTTATTGTCCTAACTGCGGTCATCGTGAACCACATCAGCGTGCTGTACCTTGTTTTAACAAGAAATGCCCCAAGTGTGGCCAACCAATGACACGCGCATAAAATACAAACAGTTATTAACACCACTTAATATTTGAGAAAAACAAGGGAGGAAAAAATATGAAAATTGCAGTATCATCAACAGATAAAGATTTAGATGCAGAAGTTGACCAACGATTTGGACGTTGTAAATATTTCTTGATAGTTGATTCAGATAATATGGATTTTAAAACAATTTCAAATGAAAGCAGTATGGCAACAGGTGGAGCTGGCATAAAAGCAGCTGAAACTGTTGTTAATAATGGAGCTAAAATACTTATAACAGGTAACATTGGACCAAATGCACATAGAACTTTAAATGCAGGAGGCATAAAGATATATACAGGTGCAAAAGGTTCAATTAAGGACGCTATAAAAAGCTATAAAAATAATGAATTAAATGAGACAGATAACCCTAATGTAGATAGCCACCATGGAATGAGGTAAATAATATGAAAGTAAGTATACCAACAAATGGAAAAAAAGGGCTTGAAGATACCGTAGGAGAACACTTTGGAAGAGTGCCAACTTATACAATAGTTGATCTAGAAAAAAACGATGTAAATGTAATCCCTAATACCAGTAACCATATGGGTGGCACAAAAAATCCACCAGAGATACTTGCAGAGCAAGGAGTAAATGTTATGATATGTAACGGCCTTGGAAGAAGAGCGATAGCTATGTTTTCAGATTTTGGAATAGAGGTATATATCGGTGCAAGGGGAACTGTAAAAGACGCAATAGACGCATATAAAGAGGGTAACCTTACAAAAGCATCAGAGGCAGATGCATGTGGAAAACATGCTTTCCGCGGTGAAGGCGGCCACCACCATTAAACAAAGTGAATTCAAATGAAAGTACACCTAGATTGTATACCATGTTTTTTAAAGCAATCTTTAGAAGCAGCTAGAATGGCAACCAGTAATGAAGAAGTTCATATTTATGTTATGAAAGAAGTTTTAAAACATTTAAAAAACATTAATTTTGAAAAATCACCACCAGAGCTATCCAGAGAAGTACACAGAATAATCAGGTCAATTACAAAAAATAGTGATCCCTATAAAAAAGTAAAAAATGAATCAAATGAAATGGTTAAAAAAATTTTTAATCATCTTAAAGAAAAAATTGAAGAATCAGATGACCCGCTTATCACATCAATTAAGCTAGCAATAGTTGGAAACGTTATTGATTTTGGAACAATGAACAGGTTTAATGTTGATGAAATGATAGAAAATGCACTCGAAAGAGAGTTTGATGATAGCGACTATTCCCTTTTTAAAGATGAATTAGATAAAGCTGATGATATTTTGTATCTAGCAGATAACTCTGGTGAAATATTTTTTGACAAACTTTTGTTAGAAGAACTAAAAAAGATAGGAAAAAAAATAACCTATGTTGTAAAACAAAATCCGATCATTAATGATGTATTAATTGATGATGCAAAATATGCTGAAATCGATAGATTAGCAGATGTAATTACTTACGATAAAGACCAGACCATTTCAACACCAGGAGTTGTAATGGAATATGCATCAGATGAATTCAAAGAATATTTTGAAAAATCTGATATGGTGATATCTAAAGGACAGGGTAACTATGAAGGACTTAGCTCTACAAATAGAAGAGTATTCTTTTTACTAGTTGCAAAATGTCCTTTAGTTGCTAATGACATAGAATCAAATGTTGGAAAACTTATCTTAAAGGTGAATAAATGATAATATCTGTTGGTAGTGGAAAAGGTGGAACCGGGAAAACCACAGTTTCAACTAATTTAGCACTAAGTGTAGGCGACATTCAATTTTTTGATTTTGATGTAGAAGAACCTGATTCAAACATTTTTTTAAAAACAGATATTTTGGATTCAGAGAACGTTAATGTAATGATACCTGAGATAGATAAAGAAAAATGCGATTTCTGCGGTAAATGCTCAGAGTTTTGTAGATATAACGCACTAGCTGTTGTAAAAAAGGAAGTACTTGTTTTTCCAGAGCTTTGCCACTCATGTGGCGGATGCGATCTGGTTTGTCCTAAAGATGCTATAACATATAAAATGAGATCTATTGGAAAAATCGAGCACGGAAAAAAAGATAAAATTGATTTTTATCAAGGATTTTTAGATATTGGGGAAGCACAAGCCATACCTGTATTAAAAGCCTTAAAGAAAAAAGTTTCAAAAGAAAGAGATGTAATTATTGACGCGCCACCTGGAACAGCATGTCCGTTTGTTGAAACAGTTGAAACATCTGATTATTGTATACTTGTAACTGAACCTACTCCCTTTGGTCTTAATGATCTAAAAATAGCTGTTGAAACAGTACGATTATTAAATGTTCCATTTGGTGTAATTATCAACCGTGATGGAGTAGGTGACAACAAAGTTGAATTATATTGTCAGCATGAAAAAATCCCGATTCTATCAAAGATCCCTCAAAGCCAAGAAATAGCTAAACTCTATTCAGATGGTAAACCCTTTGTTAAAGAGCTTTCAAACTGGGAACATGAATTCAAAAAAGTTTTTGTTCAAATCAAAGAGGAGGTGAAAAAACGAAAGAAATCACAGTGATCAGTGGAAAAGGAGGAACAGGTAAAACTAGTGTTACAGCAGCATTTGCAAGCCTTGCAAAAAACGCTGTTTTTGCTGATTGTGATGTAGATGCAGCTGATCTATATCTAATTTTAAAACCTGAAATAAAAAGAACAATGGGTTTTCATGGTTTACAACTCGCCCATATTGATAATGATAAATGTATTGAATGCAAGAGATGTGTAGATAACTGTAGATTTGATGCAATAGATGAAAGAATCATTGTCAAAAAATCCTTTTGTGAAGGATGCGGATTATGTGAATATGTGTGTCCAGCAAATGCAATAGAAATGATAGATCGTGATTCTGGTTTTTCATATATATCTGATACTCGTTTTGGACCTATGGCTCACGCCGTTCTAAAAACAGCAGAGGAAGCCTCAGGCAAGCTTGTCACAGTAGTCCGTGAAAATGCTAAGAAAATTGCTGGGGAAAAAAATAAAGATCTTATCATAATTGATGGACCGCCAGGTATAGGCTGCCCTGTAATATCTGCAATAACAGGTGTTGATCTTGTATTAATTGTTACGGAACCAACTCTTTCTGGAATAAGTGATATGGAAAGAATAATTGATGTAGCAAATCATTTTGATATACCTTCTTTAGTATGTATCAATAAATACGATTTAAACAAAAATAACTCTGAAAGAATTGAAAAATATTGTAAAACTAAAAATGTAGAAGTCGTAGGAAAGCTGCCATATGACACAGATATAACCAAAGCTTTAATTGAAGAAAAAAACATTATTGAATATGATCCAAATTTAGAAATATCTAAAAAAATAATTGATATGTGGAATGAAATTAAAAAAGATATATGAGTGGTTTTTATGAAACATTTACACTATACAGAAGTAGAACTTCAAACTCCATCTGAAAAAGGCGTTAAAGACACTAAATTACGCTGGCTTATTAGTAAAAAAGATGGTGCAGAAAACTTTGCAATGCGTCTTTTTGAAGTAAAACCCGGTGGAAATACACCTCTCCATCAGCATCCTTGGGAGCATGAAGTATTTATCTTAGAAGGAAACGGCGAAGCGCAAAATAAAGAAAAAAGCATCTCTTTTAAACCTGGAGACTTCTTTTTTGTAAAACCAAATGAATGGCATCAGTTTGTAAACACAGGAAAAGATACCCTTAAGTTTCTATGTCTCATTCCAATAAAAGAATAAATTTGATAAAATGAGATTTTTTAAAAAGAAAAAAGATAAAGAAAAACCTAAAAACATCGAGTGGCCGAAGTATGTAGAAAACCTAAGTGAAAAAAATTTTGACAAATATTTAGAAAACTATCCTCTACTTTTTGTCGATTTCTATGCAGACTGGTGTAAACCCTGTAAAACAATGAGCTCAAGAGTTAGAAGACTCTCAAAAATATATCAAGGAAAAATTGCTTTTGGAAAAGTTGATACACAGAAAAATAAAGATTTAGCAAAAAACTATCAAATAATGAGCCTGCCTACTTTTATACTTTTTAAAAACGGTAAAGAAAAAGCAAATTTAACAGGGACAAAATCAGTTGGTGAACTTAAAAAAATACTAGAAAAATACATATAAAAAAATTTAAGGGCCAACTATCTATTTTTAGGTGATATTTAGATGATAAATAAAACAAATGTGGGAAATAACATACTTGATTTAATTGGAAATACTCCTCTTGTAAAAATCAATAATCTTAATCCAAATAAAAATACCACAATCTATGCAAAGCTAGAGGGAAATAACCCGGGTGGAAGCATTAAAGATAGAATTGCTCTTAAAATGATAGAGCAAGCTGAATCTGAAGGAAAACTTACAAAAGATAAAACAATAATTGAAGCAACATCAGGTAACACAGGTATTGCTCTAGCAATGATAGGTGGAATTAAAGGATACAATGTAAACATTGTTATGAGTAGTGCTGTATCAAAAGAACGTAGAAAAACAATCAGAGCATTTGGTGCCGATATCATTTTAACAGATGAAGAGGAGGGTACTGATGGCGCTATTTTAAAAGTAAAAGAACTACTAGAAAACTATCCAGATAAATATTTTTGTACAGATCAATTCACAAATAAATTCAATAAAATTGCTCACTATGAAACAACAGCAGGTGAAATTCTAGAACAAACCAGAGGAAGAGTTGATTATTTTGTATCAGCTATTGGTACATCAGGAACAATTATGGGTGTTGGAAAATACTTAAAAGAATGCAATCCTAATGTAAAAATTGTATGCGCACATCCTGTGACTGGTCACTATATACAAGGCTTAAAAAACATGGAAGAAGCAATTGTTCCATCAATCTATGATCCATCAAAAATAGATATTGAAGTCATGATTGATTCTGAGGGAGCATTTGAAATGACTAGAAAACTAGCAAGAAACGAAGGGATTTTTGCAGGAATGAGCAGTGGTGCAGCAATGCTTGCAGCAGAAAAAACTGCTAGAGAAGTAAAAAAAGGGGTTATTGTTACAATTTTTCCTGATAGAGGAGATAGATATCTTAGCACTGATCTGTTTGATTTAGAGTAAAAAAATAAAGAGAAATATATTAATAATATTTTTTTCAGCAATCAATTAATGAAAATTTAAATAATTAGAATTACTATAGAAAAAATAAAAAAAAGAGTTTTATGGAAGGGATATTTTTGGAATTAAAAATTGTTTATGATAACACTATTTTTTTAAAAAATATTGGTCTTAAATCAGACTGGGGATTTTCTTGTTTGATTAAAACAATTAATGAAACAGTCTTGTTTGATTCAGGTGCAAAAGGAAATATTCTATTAAACAACATGAAAAAATTAGGGATTGATCCTAAAGGCATTTCAAAAATAGTAATTTCTCATGAACACTGGGATCATAACGGGGGGCTGAAAGATCTTTTAGCATATCTAAAAAAAGATATTCCTATCTATAGATTTAATTGTATTAAATCAAAAAAACTTATCTGTAAAACTGTTTCAGAACCAATAAAAATCTCTAAAAATGTTTATTCTACTGGCAGAATGCCTGGACATCCTGTGGACGAACAATCACTTATTTTGATGGGGAAAAAAGGATTTTTTGCGCTAGCTGGTTGTTCACATAATGATGTTAAAAATATTCTTAAAAAAGGAAAAGAATACGGCAAAATCATTGGTATAATCGGTGGTTTGCATGGTTTTTCAGAGTTTGAAATACTAAAAAACCTTGATTTGATATGTCCAACTCACTGCACAAAACATATAAAAGAAATAAAAAATCGGTATCCTGAGAGTTATATACCTGGCGGTGTTGGAAGAAAGATTGAAATATAATTTTTTTGTTTCTTTTTTCTAATGGAAGTTAAAATAAAACAAGTTGAAGGGTTAACATTTGTAGGTAAAGGAGACACAAATCACTGGGTTACAATAGATGGACCTAAAAAATTTGGAGGAACTGAAGCAGCAACTAGGCCTATGGAGCTTCTATTAATTTCTCTTGGAAGTTGTACTGGAAGTGACGTTGCATCCATTTTAAAGAAAAAAAGAGTTGAACCGATAAATTTTGAAATAGATATGAATGGAGAAACAAAGGATGAACATCCTAAGGTTTTCACAAAAATACTTGTAAAATACATATTTTATGGAAATATAGAAGAAAAATCAGTAAAAAGTGCAATTGATCTATCTCAGAATAAATATTGTCCAGTAGCAGCAATGCTTAAAAAAGCTGAAGTGAAAATTGAGTATTCGTACAAGATAGTAAATTAAACTTTTTTAAATAATAAGGAAAAAATTTATGACATATATTTCAATAAGTTAGTCAAAAGTATATATAATTCTGATAAAATGAATGAAAAAACTGGTTGCTTGATATGTGGTAAAGATTTAAAATACTCTGATAAAGATAAACAGGTAAAGTGTTTTTACTGCAGAAATACTTTTGAAACTAATGTAACCTGTATAGATGATCATTATGTTTGTGACAGTTGCCATAGTCTATCAGGCAATGAACTTATTTTTAAAACTTGTATCAATTCAAAAGAAAAAGATCCTCTAAAACTAGCTTTTAGGCTTATGAAAAACCCTAAAATTAAAATGCATGGCCCGGAACATCATTACCTTGTTCCTGCTGTACTGATTACAACTTATTACAACAATTTAGAAAAATACAATAAAAAAGAAGAGGGGTTGATAAAAGCAAAAAAAAGATCAGAGAAAATTCTTGGTGGTTTTTGTGGAAGCCATGGTGTATGTGGCGCAGCAGTTGGAAATGGTATTTTTATTAGCATTATTACAAATGCAAATCCTCTTTCAGAAAAAGAATGGAAAATAAGTAATAAGATCACAGCAAACAGCCTTGAAAAAATTGCATATTATGGTGGACCTAGATGCTGTAAGAGAAATACACTTCTCGCTATTATTGGAGCTGTTTCTTTTTTAAAAGAAAAGATGGATGTTAAAATTCCTATTGATAAAAATATTCTATGTGAATTTTCAGGTTTAAATAAGGAATGCATTAAAGAAAAATGTCCTTTTTATCCTCTTTAAAAAGATAAAGGGGCTTACGGCCTACACCCAACATAACATTTTAATC
>CAZKQS010000044.1:0-8648 GCA_964554985.1 uncultured Thermoplasmatales archaeon
GGTGTTGCATCTATACCTGTAATGTTTGAATCATCATAGTATGATGCTGAATATAATGAACCATCATATACTCTGAATCTAATTGTTATATCATCTGTTGTATCTGTCCATCCGCTTGCATCTGTCCATATTAGGTTGTAATCTGTTTCGCTGTAACTTGGGCTTCCGCCGCTGGTTACTGCTATTTTTCCTTGGTAGCTATCATTAGTTGGTGTACCTGGCACGCCTCCTGCTGAGTAGTTGAACAGTAGCCATAGGTTGTCGCTTTGTGCATCTGTTACTGTCCAGTTTATGCTTATGTTGTCGTTATCTAGATCGTAGTTGTTGTTTCCTTCTATTATTGTTTCAAATAGGCTTATTGATGGTGCTGAGTTTGCCTGATATTTGCATATTGCATCTGGGGAGCTTGGAAATGTTTCATCTGTACTTCCATTCTCCTTTCCTATGCTAACGAATTCGTAGAAACCTGTATTATTGGGATAGTTGAAACTCCAGTTCCATCCGCCAGAACTGTAATCTGTATCAGGGTTTGTGCCACTACACTTCTGCCATTCTTTAGTGTAATTTACTTTTATTTGTAAATGGTCAACATGAACTTTTGAATTAGTTTCAGTGGTTGAATCAAGACAAACATGAAAATTTGTATCAGAGAAACTATTTTTTGACCAATCTGAAAGATCTGTGAAATTTGCATAGTATGTATGTTCGTTATCACTGTCATTAAACCATAATCTTTCTTTATTTGTATAAGTAACACCATTATCATCTGTTAAGTTTATATCAAGAGCACTGTTTACTGCTGGATGAAAACTATGACCTTCAATACTTATAGATATATAATCTACAGATATTCCTGCTGGAATTGAATCATATAGGCTAGTACCACTATTCTTAAATTCATCATAATCCTGTAATTCTCCCCCGCCAGGATTGGGATTGTATGCATCGCAGTTATCACTTGAAAATGCATTTGTAGCGTCTTCATCATTACAGGTTGCACCTATCCAGTCGGAGAATAGATCATCAATATCTGTAGGGCTATGCCAATCTGTTTCAAGACTTGTATTTACCCAAGAATTATTAATACTACCATATCGATAATAAAGTGTTACATTATCAAGGCAGTTGTTACTGCTAGTAGCAGTAACACTTAGTGGTGAACTAGTTTGAGTATATGGTGAGATTGTATCAACAATAGTACTTATTTCTTCTGTTGTAAAATAATATATTTCGCTAATGTTTTCATAACTGTCATTTACATATACTTTCCAGTAATAGGTAGTATTATAGTCGTTGAACTCACTAAATGTATAATCTGTTTTATTATTTGCTGATACCGAAGAATTGGTATAAACATTAACCCAGCTACCGCTCTCATTTGTTGCCCATGTAACATCTAGATTGTCTCCATCTGTATCATTTGCATATATTTCACAGGTAACACCTCCGCATGGATCTACACTATTACTTTCATTTCCTGGTGATGACCAATTTGCTGTTGGGGCACTGTTGTTAATGGTATATTCGCAATATATGCTCAAATCTGAAGATGAATCTGTAGTATAACCAGTCCACGGATCTTCAAAAGTGTCATATACGTTAACATCTTCATCATATGCTTCATAAGTTTCTGAAATAGTTTCTCCGCTTCCACTTGAATCTGAAGCTATATATGTACCTGCCCAATCATTACGACGAGCTGGTGAACTAGGGTTTTCTCCAAAAATACAAAGATAATAAGTATTGCCACTATATAATTTTGGATTTCTTTGAGGAAAACTATATTCCCTCCAGCTGTATTCGCTTCTAGAGTTGATAGTTACTTCACTTGTTTCACCATAACTGATGATATTTAGACCGGAATCATCATAAATTGCACATTTAGTTCCAAGGTTTTCGTTTGTATCAGAGTTTTTTACATATGCTTTTATACAGTCAACATCACAATTTGCAGTACAAGATATCTTGTATGCTCTTTGAGATTCTCTAAATTCATCTGGAACTTCCGGGTCTGCTGGGTAAACAAGATAACCAACACCAATTGAAGCATCTCCTGATTCTTCATCTGTATTTCCAAATGTATTAGTTTGAATTCTATATGTTTCATTAGTGGTATCATTTTGACTGTAGCTACTGTAATTATATGGGTTAATTGTATATCTATTTACAATAGAGTTATATATATCCAGACGAGATATATCAAAACTTAATGAGTTATTATAGTTATATAAAACTGGTTTGCCTGTACTGCGCAATCTGTATTTTAATTCATCTGGATTAAGACTTTCATTTTCAAGAACAAGTGCACAAGCACCAGCAACAAAAGCAGTGCTAAAACTAGTACCACTCCCACCACCTACAGGTGTTTGGATATCAACACCTGGTGCAAATAGGTCAAGCATGAAATGAGTATTACTAAAACCTGCAATATTATCAAAATCATCAGTTGCTCCAACACTAAACACATGTTTTCCACATGCAGGTGAAACAATTCCTTTTTCACCATTATTTCCTGCTGCAGCTGTAACAAAAATACTATTATTTTCCCATGCAAAATTACACATATTTGCAACAAGATTACTGTCACAAAAACCATTACATGCTTCAGTTGTTCCAATGCTAAAACTAATGATATCAGGGTTTTGCTCGATACACCACATTAGTCCCTCAAGTACATCTGACTCATAACCTATGCCATTTGAATTAATTACCTTAGCAACATAAAAATCAATATCCGGTGCAATAGTTTTTATTACACTTGCAATCTGTGTTCCATGCCCATGTCCATCATCAGGGGTATTATCATCATTTACAAAATCATAACCACCTGAAATATCAATCTTACTTGTATCAACACCTGTATCAAGAATGCAGACCTTAATATCTTTACCAGTTAGACCTAACTCATCAAAAGTTTTATCGTAATTAACTATGGGTAGACTCTCGGTAAGTAAAACAGAAAACTCTTCATCTTTATATATTCCTTCAACTAATGATGTATCATCTATGCTATTTAATATTGCTTTATCAACTGTTCCAGCAATTATTCCTTCTTTATCTACACAAGCTGTATTTTTAAAACCAATTTTTTCAAGTTCATTGATTTTTTCTTCCAGTTTTTCCTTATCATTAAACTTGATTATTACCTTTTCTTCATTTCCAGAGTCAAGGCTTTTTTTAAGTGTATCTTCGATTTTTATATCTGTGTCTATTTTAATATTTCTAAGTAATATTTTTAGAAAAATCCTTCTTATTTTGGAAGAGTTAATTAATCTTATTAAATTAATTATATCGTTCCAGTGTGTAGTTGTTTCATAATCATATATTTCTTTAGAGTTAAAGACAAGGTAGCTTATTCTCCCTGAATCTAGATTTTTATTTGTTTTTGTAAAACTCATATTTATTTGTTCTATTTTGTTTATTTTAAAAGGTTTTGAGTATGATATATGGGGTAGTTCTTTGATTTTTTCTGGTAGTTTATTTATTATTTCTTTGATTTGTGTTTCAATGTTGTTTGTTTTTTCTTCTATTTTATATGTATTTTCTAAAATTTTTTTATCTTTTATATTCATATCATTTATTTTTATTCCATCTGAATATATTGCTACAAAAACAATTTCATCATTAAAGTTAGATTTGACTCTGCGTGAAACCTTTAGGTCATTACCTGGAATTATTGTTCTTTTTTCTTCTCTTTTGTCAACAATTTCAACTTTTGGCTTAAAATTTTTTGAAAACCAGGGCGGATCTTTAACCCAGCCTTCAAGGGTGATAGAATTTGTTATATCAAGACTGTTTGAATCAGATATACTGATATTTTCTTCACCTGTAAAGTCGTATCCTCCATTTATTTTTGAATTTGGATTTGGCGATGCATCATTATTGTTTGTTCCATCATTATCATATGATGTTGAATCATATATAGTTCCACTTTCTTCATCTAAATGTTGAACTAAAGCAAAATTTGAGTTCCATGTACCTGTTATATTTTCCTGGTTTGCACAATTAGCGTTTCCATAGTACATATATAGTATTTTATCTTCAGTACTTTTTAGACTTGGAATTTTTACATATGCTACTAGTTTTCCAGTTCCACTTTCAAATTTTTCTATTTCATGTTCGTACTTTGTTGTGTTGTATTTATTTACAAATACAATGTCTCCACCGTCATTTTGAGCATTATTTTTTAGATCATTGTCTTCAGCTCTATAAAGCAGCACTGGAAAATTTATTTGATCAGATTGAACTTTGTTATGATCAATTGTTATTTTTTTTGCATATGACCAGTTGCAGTTCCACCAATCGATACTTGATGCAACAGCATATGAATAACCACTTTTTGATTCCATATATTCTGTACTGTAAAGTAGTGTAGAGTTCATTCCTCCTAAGATGAGTGCGATAGTTGAAAGAACAGCGATTACTGCTAGTTTCTTTTTCAACTATTTTCCCTCCCCTTTTTTATTTTTGTTGATTTTTCTAATTCTTATTTCGTTTTCTAGAGGAATTATTTCTAAAACATCTCCGCTTGATATGCCATAGGCTCTAGACAACTGACTTGGAATAGTTACAACTATACTGCTCCCAGAATCCCTAGTTTTACGAGTTAGAGGCATAGCCCCTCCTGTGCTTACAGGTATATATACTTAGATATATATAACTTATGGTTTTTATAAGATTAATATAAATAAAATCATTCAAAAAAGGATAAAAAAATCAGCTTAACAAACATTTAAATAATTAAAACGTGTTTTTTGATAAAATGGGTGCATTCATGTTTAATATTAGCTTAATTGATCTGGCGTTTTGACAGGGTAAGTTTAAATATTAGCAATAAGAAAGTTTATTTATATATTAACATAAAAAATAGGTTAGGATAGGAAGTGTGTATGATACGTAACAATCATGGAGTTAGTCCTGTAATTGCTACTATTCTAGTTTTTATGATTGTTGCTTCTGTTTCTGCTGGTGTTTTATTTTGGGGAAGACCTGTTATTGATAATTTAGAAAAGAAATATTCTGAAGAGGTTTTATCTAACCAATTTGATAATGTTGTAAATAGTTTTAATGATGTTTTAAGAGATACATCTGGCACTTCAACAGTTGTTCCAATGAATATCGATAGTCATTCTTCACTAAGTACATCTGATAATTATAGTAAAACAATGGTTAGTTATTCACTTGATTCATCCTTTAATTTTAGTGTTAGTGATATTGATTTAAATACCCTTAAAATTTCAGCATTGGAAAATAGTATTGATAGAGCAGAAATTGTCTGGCTTGATGATTCACGTACTTGTTTTTTAAGTAAAACTAAGGTTCTTTTAGCTGATGGCTCTTATAAAAATATTGAGGATGTTGTGATTGGCGAATCTGTTAAAACTTATGATTTTGAAAATAATAAAATAACTGTTTCAAGAGTATCAAATGTTTTTCATCACAAGCCTTTTGAAATGGATGATTTTTATCTAGTAATAAATAATGATATAAAAGTTACACCAAACCATGAGTTTTATACTGATAATGGTTGGGAATATGCATTGAACCTTAAGTTAGGGGATAAGTTATTTACAAGCACAAATTCTTTTGAAGAAATATTTTCAGTAAAAAAAGTCTACAATAAAGTTCCTACTTATGATCTGACTGTTGAGGGTTTTCATAACTATTTTATTTATACAAATGGTGAAGATATTTTAGTTCATAATAGTGAATTAGATACGGGCTGGAAAAGCCCGCAAAACATCGATAATGATGATTCTAACGGTGCAGATGAAGACTGGGATGATACCTCAAATGTAGGTTCACAAAATGATAATTATGCATTGCATAATGGGGCTGATGATGGAAGTCAATATAGCTATAGCAAATATCTAATATGTACCGATTTTGATTTTTCAATACCTGACGGATCACAGATAATCGGCGTCGAGGTTGAAATTGATAAATATAGCATAAGTTCTGATAAATCATGGGACTATCAGATATATTTAATAAAAGGTGGAACAGTACAAACATCAGGTGATAATAAAGCTGATACTGTTAATAGTTGGGGAAATAGTGATACTAATACATACACATCATATGGGGGAACGGGCGACTTATGGGATCTAAGTTTGTCTGAGTCTGATGTTGAAAATAGTGGTTTTGGTGTAGCAATTTCAGCAAAAACAGTATTTAGGGCTAAATCATTAATAGATCATGTTCGGATTAAAGTGTATTATACAAATGATGAACCATATGTTGGTGACTATAGCCCTCTTGATGATTCTTCAAATATTGGTATATCAAATGACGGGAAAGTAGATGTCTATCTTAATGCTACAGTATATGATAATGAGTCGAGTAATATTAGAGTCACTTTTTTTAATGGAAGTGATAACAGCCCATTAGGCTCTCCTCAGGTTGTCTCAAATGGTAGTCAAGCTAGCTACCTCTGGGAGGGTCTTGATATTGTAAGTGGATATAGTTGGTATGTTAAAGTTGATGATTTAACTAATTTAATTACATCAGATACATGGAGTTTTACAACATTGGGCAGTGATCCTCCTGTTGCTTTGGATGATAGTAAAACAACTTATGAGGAAGAAATAGTTTGGATTGATGTTTTGTCTAATGATTCTGATCCTGATGGGGATGACCTGGTCGAAACAAGTATTATCATTACAGATGAGCCTTCTGACGGAAGCTGTTATTTAAATGAAACCACTGGTGAGATTAGATATGCTCCGAATGTTAATTTTTCAGGCATAGATAGTTTTACGTATACTGTTGAGGATATCTTTGGTTTAACATCTAATGAAGCTAATGTTACAATTACAGTAATTAATATTCCAGACGCTCCAGTGGTATCTGGTATTCCTGATAAAATAATTGGCCAAGGAAATAGTTTTACTCAATTTTCTCTTGATTCTTATGTACTTGATGCTGAGGATGAGGATGAGGATATCAACTGGGCGGTTAGTGGGAATAATTCTCTTAATGTTAATATAGACGAAGATCATGTTGTAACTATAACTATTCCCAGTGATTCCTGGACTGGAGATGAGACAATAACTTTTACTGCAACTGATACAAGTGGATTAAGTGACAATGATTCAGCTACCTTTAACGTAACAGAAGCACCTGTTCTAAAAATATCTCCAGATCAAGAAAGTGTTATTCTTAGTCAGAATAAAATAATAGATATCTGTTTTTATATATCTAATACTGGTTCTGATGAATTGAGTTATTCTATAGATAATGATTCATGGAGAAATAAAGGCTGGATTGATAAAGTATCTCCATCATTAGGTACCTCTGATGGCGAAAGTGATAAAATTGACGTTACGATAAACTCAACTGGGTTAATAAATGAAACAACTTATACTTGTAATCTTGTAATTGATACTAATGTTACAGAAAATGATGGAATATTTACAATTGAATTGAGAGTTACTAAAGAAACAATAGAAATTATAAGTCCTGATTCTGATGACATATGGAGAGCCGGCTCTAATCATAATATAACATGGGTTTTTGAAAATGAAGAGACAGATAATCTGAATATCTCATTATATAACGATGGATATTTTTATATGACTTTGACTAATAGTGCTTTTAATACTAATAACGGTGGTAACTGGTCCTGGAATGTACCATATAGTCTACCAAGTGGAAGTAATTATTCTATTAGAATAAAAAATGGTACAAATGATTTTGGTAACAGCAATCATTTTTCAATAAATTCACCTACAGGCTATGCTAAAAACGAGACATATAATTTTAAGTCATCTGATTATGAAAATGGAAACTATACTATTACTACAAATAACAAATTAAATGGTTTTGTATTAATAGAATTATGGAAAAATTCCAATCTAACTCCTATTGGAAAGATATGGATAGTTGGTTCAGATTCTTTAATTGGAAATATTCAATCATCTAAAGGTAATATTGAAATAAATCTAGCAAATGGTTGGATTACTCAAGAAGGTACAAATAATATAGTTAAAACCCCTCCAAATTATGTATTCAAAGATAATGTCTTTGCAGTTCGGTTAAACCAGATGGTTATTTCAGAGGGCTCTATTTCTTCAGTTCAAGGCACAAATATAAAATTATATTTAAGCCTTTATAATGATTTTAATCGTGAAAAGGATTTAGTATATGATATTAATCTATATTTTGATGGAAAATATTCATCAGACTGGAAGGATTATTTGATTTCTAATTACGAGGAAAGATTTTCTGAAAGTAAATATTATCCTAATGGACTGTATTATGTTTCATCTAATACGGGTTGCAAAATATTACTGATGAATACAATATTCAATGCTAAATTAAGTTATTCCTAGTTTTTGATATTAATTGATTTTACCTGCTAGCGTAGATTTTAAATAATAAGATTGTATTAACTTAAAATGGGCAGATGGGATTGATGCACAATAGGAGTAATTATGCTGTTTCAGAAGTTATAAGCTATGTTCTTATAATTGTTATAATTGCTACTGCAACTTCTACTGTTTTTTTCTGGTATGTCCCGCAGGTCGAAAGAATAGAAGCTGAAACTCAGGTTAATAGTATTTCTGAACAGTTAAATTATTTTTCTTTTGCAGTTGATGATCTTATATCTCAAGGTGTTAATTCAAGTACAGTTGTCCCATTATCTT
>CAZKQS010000045.1:0-8618 GCA_964554985.1 uncultured Thermoplasmatales archaeon
GACCTTCTAATGCAGATATTATAAAAATAAAATTCGAGGTATTAATAATGCTTAATAAAGTACTAATTGCAAACCGCGGTGAAATTGCAGTACGTATTATGCGGGCATGTAAGGAGCTAGGAATTTCTACTGTTGCAGTTTATTCTGATGCAGATCAAAAAGCACTTTTTGTAAAATATGCTGATGAGAAATATAATATTGGACCTGGACCTGCAAGTAAAAGCTATTTAGACAAACAAAAAATAATTGATGTTGCTTTAAAAAGCAAAGCTGACGGAATTCATCCAGGGTATGGTTTTATGGCTGAAAATGCTGAGTTTGCTGGTATGTGTCATAAAAATGGAATCGAGTTTATCGGACCACCAGTTAAATCAATGGAATTGATGTGTTCTAAGATTGATTCTAAAAAATCAATGATTAATGCAGGTGTCCATGTTGTACCTGGTGTTACTGAAGCAATTAAAGACCATGAAAAAGCAAAGGATGTCGCACATGAAATAGGATATCCAGTTATGCTAAAAGCATCAGCTGGTGGCGGCGGGATCGGCATTCAAAAAGTTGATGATGAAAAGCAGATGGAAAAAGCGTTAGCTAGTGTAAAAAAACTAGCAAAAAATAGTTTTGGTGATGATGCCGTTTTTATTGAAAAATTCATTCCTGACCCGCGTCATATTGAGTATCAAATAATTGGTGATAAGAAAGGAAACATCATCCATTTATATGAACGCGAATGCAGTGTTCAAAGACGCCATCAGAAACTTATTGAAGAAACGCCAAGTTGCGCGCTTACCCCTGAACTTCGTGAAGAAATTGGCAAGCAAGCAGTTCTAGCTGCAAAGACTGCTGGATATTACAACGCTGGAACTTGTGAATTTATGTTTAAAGATGGAAAATACTACTTTTTAGAAATGAACACTCGCCTTCAGGTTGAGCATCCCATAACTGAAGCTACAACTGGTGTTGATTTAGCTAGAGAAATGCTGCATGTTGCTTCAGGTGATGAATTACAGTATTCTCAAGAAGATATTAATCCACGAGGCCATGCAATTGAATGTAGAATTAATGCTGAAGACCCGCTTAATAATTTTGCACCCGCACCTAGTAAAATAGTTAGATACGCTGAACCTAGTGGCCCAGGTATCAGAATAGATTCTGGTGTATACCAAGGTTTTACGATTCCGCCTTTCTATGATTCAATGATTGCTAAGCTTATAGTTTGGGCTGAAGACAGGAACAGATGTATTGATAGGACAAAAAGAGCTCTATGGGAATTTCAAGTAGGCGGTGTGAGACATAATATACCATTCCATCAAGTTGTAATGAACAATAAGGAATTTATTGATGGAAAATATGATACAAGTTTTATTCCAAGATATAAAATCCTTGATCAAGTTGTAGAATACGTAAAACAAAATAAAGCACAATCTTCAACGTCAAAAACAGCTGCTGCAATGGCAGGGGTACAAGCTGTTATTACTGCAGCTAATAGCTCAAAAAAATAAAAAATTTTAGAAATTTATTTTTTCTAAAATTCTTTCAAAAAATGGGAAGTTTACAAAAATCTTGTTCATTGACATAAAATCAACATTTTTACTTTTTTCTTTTGGGAGAGTAAATGATATTTCTGTTCCTTCACTCATAGCACCAAATCTATCATATGCATAAACTGTGACTCTTTTAGTTCCTTGTTCGCTCCATTTATGGCTTGCCATTGCAATTCCATTGATGGGTTCAACAGAGTCAACTGTCCCATCATGAAAATCAAAATCATAGTGATCAACTCCATCTCCATCTGGATCAGTTGAGCCTTGTGCTTCAAAAGAATAGGTTTTTTCGTAATTTCCCTCTCCGCCGTCATCTATATCGCCTGATAAAGTTGGTTTTGTTGGTTTTTCATTTTCCATATCAATATTTGTAACAGTCCATAGATCATCATCATCGATTGTTGATTCGCTTTGATAATATATTCCTCTAATTTCTGCCCTTATCTTCTTTGTTTTTGGTTCGTTGAAAAACTCGTCTTTTTCAAAATCATTTCTACCTAAAGATATCTCTTCTGAGTATAGAGTCCCTGTTTTATCTATAAGTGTCCCTTCTATTGTTAAAGATTGTTCATCTATAACTGAAGAACTTGCCCCCCCTCCATTTTTTAAAACAATTTCAAAATAGTATTCCTCTTCTTTTAAAAGTCGGGGATTTAGTATCTGCCAATCTAGGTAAAACCTGAAAGTTACTTGTTCTGAACCTTGTGGATTTATCTCTCTATAAGGTGAGTTAGGCACATCAATTTCGACAGCTAAATCATCATCATACTGACAATCAATAATTATTTCTCCAACATTTACTTCAAAATTTTCATTTTGTAAGTTTATATTTCTTTTCATATCGATATTTTTTGCACCAGCTGAAAAATTTAAAACAAAAATTATAGTTATTAAAATAGCTAATGCTAGTTTTGCTATGTTTATTTAAACACCTCCGTATGTTTATAATTTTTATTAATATACAAATATCTACTTATTAATATTTTGATAAAAACATCGTCATTAAGTTATAAAGAAAAAAAGAGCAGAAAATAGGTTTTCTATTTTCTTATAAGATCTAAAGATGTCAATTCTTCAGATAATTTTTCAACTGCTTTTGAGACATCTTCAGTTTGCCTTGCACCAGTACAGACAATTTTTCCTGATCCAAAAAGTAGCATAGCAACTTTTGGTTCGTATATACGATACACAAGTCCTGGGAACTGTTCTGGTTCGTATTCTACATTTTCAAGACCAAGACCCATAGCTACTTCATTTAGGTTTAATTCAGTTCCAAGATCTGAAATTGCAACAATATTTTGAATGACAATTTTAAGATCCTTATCTTTATATACTTCAACACCAAGTTTTCTAAGTTTTTCAGCAATGATATCGACTGTTCTTTTTACATCTTCAACGTTTTTTGCACCGGTACAATTTGCTTTTCCACTTCTGAAAAGTAGTGTTGCGGTCTTGGGTTCACTTAAGCGATACACAAGTCCTGGGAACTGTTCTGGTTCGTATTCTGCTTCTTCTAATGATTGTGCTATTACGTCTAAATCCAGCTTATCAGCAAATGATGTCGACGCAACAATATTTTCTACAATTACTTCTGGCATAATTACATTTTCCTCCTTATTTTATAAAACTCCAATTGATGAAAGCTTTTCTTTCATCTCAACTAATGTGTCTATTGCCTCCTCAATTTTTTTAGCTCCAACGCTGACTATTTTTCCTGATTTAAACAAAATCACATCAATACATGATTCTTTATTTTTACATATCAAACCTGGAAAAGTTTCAGGTTCGTAGATTGCATTTTGAAAAACTAGTCCATTTGCAATGGAACTAAGATGCAGTTCTTTTCCAACATCAGTTGAGGCAACAACATTTTGAATTTTTATTTCAAAATCTTTTTCTATCGAAAGGCCGGTGCCGTTTATCTTGTCAACCGTCTTATTTATTGTTTTCTTTGCATCATCAAAGTCTTTAGCGCCTGTTGATATTATCTTTCCATTTGGAAGAATTATTGCTGCTGTCTTTGCATATTTGTATTTAATTGTAAGGCCGTTGAATTCTTCTGGTTTGTAGATTGCATCGTTTATATTTTCTTTTAGAAAGTTTAGATCTAGTGGCTCATTTGTTTCTATAAAACACACTATATTATCGATGTTTATTTCAGTCATATAATAACTTGCCTTCCCTTCCTGAAGTATATAAAGGGGTTTTATAAAGATTACGATACTATTTTTTTTTTGATAAAAATACTATTTTAAAATCATATTATAGAATATCATCCAGGTCTAAATCAGAGTTTTTTGCTTTCTTTTTACTTTTTTCCCTTGTTTTTTTCTTACGCCCGGCTTTATCAATCATGCCTCGAAATTCACTGGTTCTATATTCAATTCTCTGCTCGCAACTTGCAACAGCTAGTTCGCCTCTTGTTTTTTCAATTAATCCTCTGACCATGTCCTGCTTCTTTTTTATTGGTAAAAGGCCAGATGGGTAGTCAAACCTTATTATTACTTCATAGATTTCTTCCATCATATCAAGATACTTGTCTGCAATTTCTCCCTTTCCTTTTCTAATCGAGTCAAGGGCACTTCTGCGAAGCTCACCGACTAGATCACATAGTCCCATTAAATAAGAGCTGTAGGTTGTTTGTATATCATCTGGATCTGGAAGATCTTTTCCTTTCATAATATTTGAAAAGCATACTGCTTCAACAAGTTCTTGTGCTGCATTTTCAACAAAACCTGCATGATAAAGTTCTGGGAAATTTTTTGTTGAATCGTAGAGTTCTGATAGTTTTAATGATGCTTTTTCGAGGTTGGTTTTTTCATCTTTATTCTGATGGATTTTTTGTATTGCCTTTCTGCAGTTTATGATTATTTCCCTAGAAAATTTAAGTGCTTTTTCTCGTGTTTTATCTTTGCTATCTATGTTTTTTTCTATTTTGTTTACTATTTTATCTAGGTTCTTCATATTTTTATTAAAAGCATATTGTATTGTTAAAGGTTTTTATAAAAAATAGAAGAAAGATTTATTTTTATAGAAACTTTTTATTTACACAAAAATCAGGTTCTTTGTCATTTAAAACCTTTATGATTTGGCCGGCACAAACTGTTCCAGCACGGATCTGCCCTTCTTTTGTGCTTGCTCCAAGATGTGGTGTTAAAATTACATTATCTAGTTCAAATAAAGGGCTTTCTTTAGGGGGCTCGTTTTCATAGACATCAAGTGAGGCACCTGCGATATTTTTATTTTTTAATGCATTGTATAGAGCACTTTCATCTACGGTTCCGCCACGTGCACAATTTATGATATAGGCGCTAGGTTTCATCTTAGAAATCATTTCTTTGTTTACTATGTGATGTGTTTTAGGATTGTGCGGGATATGAAGTGAGATATAATCTGATTTTTCCATTATTTCTTTTAATTTTTCAACTTTTTCAATTCCTTCTTTTTTCATATCTTCTTTTGAAATAAATGGATCGTAACCAATTACTTTCATATTGAAAGCTTGGGCAAGTTTTGCAGTATAAGTTCCAATGTTACCTGTACCAATTAGTCCCAATGTTTTTTCATTGAGTTCGTTTCCTTTAAGTTGTTTTTTTGCCCATTCTCCTTTTTTCATTGTGTTATCTGCTAAAGATATATGTCTTGAAATAGCGAGCATGTGACCTATTGCTAGTTCAGCAACTGAAGCCGTAGCACCAGTTGGTGAGTTTACTACAGGAATCCCTTTTTTGCCGGCTGTCTCAATATCAATATTGTCAACACCAATTCCAGCTCGACCTATTACTTTTAAATTTCCTTGAGATCCGCTTTCTATAACTTCGGTTACGATTTTTGTACCACTTCTAACAAGGATTCCATCAAAGTTTTTTATATCTTCAACAAGTTCTTCTGGATTTCTTTTGTTTGTGTCAACCTCAAAACCAGCATCTTTTAATTTTTGAATTGCTTCTTCAGCAAGTTTGTCATTTATTAGTATCTTCATAAATTAAAACCCCATTTTTGCAATCTTGTATATAAAAGAATACTTTAATGTTTATGTTTATAGATTTTTCATAAGTCCAAAATTGTTGTAGTGGTCTAAAAATTTTTGCAATATGGTTTTTATTGATATTATTTGCATTTTATCTTTTACTCTTGATTCTTTTACGCCTGATGGTGAGGCCCTTAATGCTAGTCTGTTTGAAGGAAATAATGTATCTTGATTATCTGTACCGGTAATTCCAAAATTATCAGCGATTTTTGGATTTTGATCACTAGGTAATTCTCCATTGTCTATAAGAGAATCTGCATCCTCCCATGCTTCTCCATATGTTTTTCCTCTACTTAATGATTCAAAAAACTCTTCTGTAAAATATTCTTCTCCCGTATCTGAATTATAATAGCAATAACTGTTTGAATCAGTACTGGTTATTACTATGCGCTTTTTTGATGGATCGTTTAGTGAGTAGATGTGATTTCCGGCATAGCAGCTGTTGATTAAAACTGTCAAGCAACTATATTTTTTATCCCTGTTTTTGAGATTTTCTTCCATATCTTCTATCCAGTCTTTTAGGTTTAGAGTTGAGATTCCTAAGAAACGTTGTAGATATAGAAGACCTCCACTTCCTCCATGACATGTTATGAATATGAAAATTTGTTTATTATCTCCTAGTTTTTCAGGGATGTCGTTTACTATGAGGTCATTTAATTTTTGAGGAAATATCCTGCCAGGAGGTGAATTTGGATTTAAGTTTGATGAAGGTAAATAAAAATCATTTTTATTTTTAAAAAAATCGTAGGCTGTTTGAGCTGCGTCCTTGTGATGTTCTAAAATAATTCCGTCACCATTATATCCATAGATTACTAAAGCGTAGTTTGAATTGAAGTTTTTTGAATTAATTGTTTTGGAGTTTTCTAAAGTAACTTTAGATTTATTTATTTCAATTTTTTTTGAAGAAACGTTGTTTAAACATAACGTTAAAAATAGTATTGCTATTATTATGGTTAATATCTTTTTCATAAACCTGTCCAACTTTTTAATTTTTTATGTATTATAATAAAGACAGTATTAAAAAAGTTACGGTTAAAAATTTAAGCTAGATGATCGAGCCTAAAATCAATACCAGGGTATTCAGCTTCTTCACTTAGTTCCTCTTCTATTCTTAATAGTTGATTGTATTTAGCGTTACGATCACTTCGTGCTGGAGCACCAGTCTTTATCTGGCCACAACTTGTACCAACAACAAGGTCAGCAATAAAACTATCTTCAGTTTCACCACTTCTGTGAGAAACAACTGCAGTCCAACCTTGGTCATGAGCCATTTTTATTGCGTTTAGGGTTTCAGTAACTGTACCTATTTGATTGAGTTTAATTAAAACAGAATTAGCTGAATTTAGTTCAATTCCTTTTTTGATTCTTTTAGTGTTTGTAACAAAAAGGTCGTCGCCAACGATCTGAACCTTTGTCCCGATCTTCTTTGTAATTTCAGTCCATGAATCCCAGTCATCTTCGGCTAGACCATCTTCAATACTAACAATTGGGTATTTTTTTGTTAAGTCAACATAGAAATCAACCATCTCTCCGCCAGTAAATGATTTTTTTCCAATTTTGTAGGTTCCATCATAGAAAAACTCGCTGCTAGCTGGATCCATTGCAATCTTCATTTCATCAGAATAACCTGCGTTTTCAACAGCTTTAAGCATTATATCAAGCCTATCATTAACATCAGTCATATCAGATGGTGCAAAACCACCCTCATCACCAATTAAAGATCCACCTGCTCCGTATTTTTCTTTTAAAAGTTTTGCTAAGTGATGGTAGCTCTCACTTACCATCCTGATTCCTTCGGAAAATGTTTTTGCCCCTGTTGGCATAAGCATGTGTTCCTGAATTGAATTTTTTTGGCCTGCATGTTTACCACCGTTTATTACATTACACATTGGAACAGGCAGCATATGTGGAATTACGCCGAATAATTCACCGATGTGTTCAAAAAGCCCAAGTCCTTTCGATTGGGCACCAGCTTTAGTTACAGCCATACTAACAGGTAGAATTGAATTAGCACCAAGTTTTTCCTTGTTTTCAGTGCCATCGATTTTTAGCATTATATTATCAATTGTTTCCTGGGCGTTAGGATCAAGACCAATTAGCTTTGGTGCAATTTTTTTGTTGATGTTTTCTACTGCTTTAAGTGTTCCTTTTCCAAAATATCTTTGTTTGTTGTTATCTCTAAGTTCAAGTGCTTCATGTTGGCCTGCACTTGCTCCACTAGGTGTCATTGCACGAAAAACACCATGTTCAGTAACAACATCTGCCTCTACAGTTGGATTTCCTCTACTATCAAGAACTTCCCTTGCTTTTATCTTAATTATTTCAACCATATCTTTTCTCCTAAATTACGCCTCATTACTATATTAACAAACTTTTATTTTAAATGTATGTTTTATTATGAAAAAATTCACAGAAACACTTAATAAAGCTTTTTTGTTTTTTTCTTTTGGAATTAGTTGGAGGTAAAAAGTTATGACATTGATATATATTTTAATAATAATAGCAATCTTTTTGGTGCTATTACTTGCATCAGCGATAAAAATTATGTCTGAATATCAAAGAATAGTAGTTTTTAGACTTGGTAGATTTGTTGGAGTAAAAGGACCGGGACTTGTCTTTATAATCCCAATAATTGACTCTTATATGAAGCTTGATTTAAGAACACGCGTGATAGATGTTCCTAAGCAAAGAGTGATTACTGAAGATAATGTAACAGTTGATGTTGATGCAGTAGTTTATTTTAGGATAGTTGATCCTGAAAAAGCAGTAATTGAGGTTCAAAGATATGATATTGCAACTGGCCTACAGGCTCAAACAACATTAAGAGATGTCCTTGGAAGACAAGATTTGGATGAATTACTTTCTAATAGAGAAGAATTAAACAAAAGCTTACAGGAAATAATTGATAGTGCTACTGATCCATGGGGAATAAAGGTATCAGCCGTAACGATTAGAGATGTTTCAATTCCTGATGAAATGCTTCGTGCTATTGCAAAGCAAGCTGAAGCAGAAAGAGAAAAAAGAGCTAGAATTATTATAGCTGA
>CAZKQS010000046.1:0-8595 GCA_964554985.1 uncultured Thermoplasmatales archaeon
CCATCAGGTTTAATGTCGCATTCAGTTCCAACAAAAATTTGAATATCTGAAATTTTCTTGTTCAATTTCTCAATTTTTTTTATTTTCTTTTTAACTTTTTCAAGGCTTAATCCACGAGCGATTTTAAGCGACTGACTATGATCTGCAATACCTATATATTCATAACCAAGACTTTTAGCCTTTTTTACCATAGCTTCGATTGTTTCAGAACCATCACTAAAATTGCTATGTACATGTAGATCTCCTTTTATATCAGAATAATCAATCAAATTAGGAAGTTTATGTTTCAAAGCTTTATCTATTTCACCTCTATTTTCTCTTAGTTCAGGTGGGATAAAATCAAGTTTTAATTTTTTATATATTTCATTTTCTTCTTTACCAACAACATATTTTTCAGATTCTTTTTCAAATAGTCCATATTCATTTAGTTTAAATCCATTTTTAATTGATATGCTTCTCATCTTTACATTATGCTCTTTACTTCCTGTAAAATACTGTAGAGCAGCACCAAAGCTATTATCTGATACAACTCTTAAATCAACCTGCAGGTCATCTTTTAAAATAATACTGGTCTTTGTTTTTCCTTTCAATAGAACTCTTTTAACATCTTTATAACCAACAAAATAATCCATTACAAAATCTGGGTCATCTGATGAGGCAAGAATATCAAGATCACCAATTGTTTCTTTTCTTCTACGTAGTGAACCAGCTAAATCAAGTCTTATAATTTTTTTACATTTCTTCAGATAATCTATGTAGTTATGTCCATCTTCATATGCAATATTTAATAAAACTCTACCGCTGGTTTTTTCTTTCATTTTAATGCCGCGAAGAATGTTTTTCTCAGTAAGCTCTCCAAAACCATCAAGATCTCTTAATTCACCATTTTTACATGCTTTTTTCAGTTCAGCAATGCCTTTGATATTAAGTTTTTTAAAAACAATAGATACTTTTTTAGGCCCCATGCCAGGGATTTTAAGCATCTCAAGTAATTCTTCAGGGATTTCCTTTTTTAGATCTTCATAGTATTCTAGTTTACCTGTTTCAACAAACTCAGTAATTTTTTTTGATATAGCTTTTCCAATACCATCAATTTCTGTTAATCTGTCTTCTTTTACAATATTTTCAATATTTTCATCAAGTATATCAATTTTTTGAGCAGCAATTCTATAGGCTCTTGTTTTAAAAAAAATATCACCCTTTATATCAAGAAGATCAGCTATTTCATATAATAAAGCTGAGACCTTTTGATTATCCAAAAATTATTCCTCCAACTTTTTAAGAAAAATTATAATGTTTACATTATCTCCATCATCTAAATCAAGTTTTTCTCTAAGATAAACTGGTGAAATAAATTCTAATATGTTTGAATAATGACTGCGGAAAGGAAGAACTATTGCTCCTTTTATTCCCTCTATTTCAGCTTTGAAACATTGAACTTTTCCAAAGGTTCTAGAATTTGTTCTAAATTCATTGATAATTATAGCTGAATTGTTTTTTAGAAGACGTAATTTATTTTTTTCAATGTACTCAATTTTTACATTAAGTGTTCCAGGATATGGTTTAAAATCCAGTTTTTCTTGAAATTGATCGCGGTAGCCTTTTTGCTCTGTATAATATCTTCCCTCACCTAGGCCTGATACAACATTACCACTAAAATAAATCTTATTTTCAAGTTTAAAAATCCTAGTGTAATCAGTATATTCATCTCTTAAAACATTTTTACCTGCTGATGTAATTATTATAAGCTGTTTTTTTACACCTAGTTCTCTACTGATTAACTCTTTTTTATCAAGTTCAAGTAAATATCTAGAAGCTGATTGTTGGCTTGTTTTAAGTTTTTTACCAAGTTCCAAAGAAGAAATTTCAACTTTGTTTTTAATTCCGCCGAGTAGAGCGATTTCTTTTAGTGTTTCTAGTAAATATGGTTTAATCTCTATTCTATCCTCCCCTCGTTTCTTTAGATATTGTTAGCTATCTTTTTTCCTTTTTCCGATAGTTCGAATTTGTTATTATTTTTTATTATTATATCATTTTCAATGAAATCATTTAAAATTTTCTTAGCAATTCTTGGGAAAACATGATATTTTTTAGAAATTATACTAATATCTGTTTCTCCGCTTGCAAAACCATCAAAAACTGCTTTTCTATATTTGTTTGAAAGAATATAACCTTCGTCCATGGAATTTACCAACATATTAATTTACATCTTCCACATAAAGTTTTTCAAATAACCATGTTTGATAAGATACCTACAGTGCATACCGCTCAAGAAATCCTAGATATTGCCTTTAAAAGAACACAGAAAGTAGTAATTGCTGATAGAGATTCGTATTATAGGAAAAAAAAGACCATTATTGCAAAAACTGAATCTTTTTCACAGTCAATAATAGGAATCCTAGAAAAATATGTAAAAAAATTTCCATCAATTGATAATCTACCTGATTTCTACCAGGAATTAATTGATATAAAACTTGATACAGATCAACTAAAAAAATCTCTTGGTGCGGTAAACTGGGCGAAGATCACCTCTGAAAAAATCTTTAACTCACAGATTAAATCAATTAGAAGAGCAGGTGAAATTGATTATATAATTAGAAAACAAAATGAGATATATGGCAGAATCTCTAGTGTAATAAACCAAATAAAAAAAGATCTAATAATATTATCAGATGCACAAAAAAAGTTGAGAAAATTCCCAATTATTCAAGAAATACCAACGATAGTATTAGCTGGTTTTCCAAATGTGGGAAAATCTTCACTTTTAAGATGTATGTCACATGCAAAGCCAAAGATAGCATTGTATCCTTTTACAACAAAACAGATTTATATTGGCCATATTAAAAGAAAAGAAAAATTTATTGAAACAAAGTTTCAGATAATAGATACCCCTGGTCTACTCGATAGAGAATTAGATAAAAGAAATGATATAGAACTACAAGCAATTGCTGCATTAAAATACTTAGCTGATATAATCGTTTTTATAATTGACCCATCTGAAACATGTGGATACTCTTATAATGAACAAAAAAAGCTTTTAGAACAAATGCAAAACATGTTTGAAAAATCAAGTTTTATAATAGTTGAGAACAAAACAGATATTAAAAAAACAGAGGAGGATAACTTAAAGATTTCATGTGAATCAGAAAAAGGAGTAAATGAATTAATAGAACTAATTTTTAAAAAATACAAAGAAAAAGAAGATTAAAGGATTTCTTTTCTCTTTTTAAGATATGATATTACATATAAAGATATTATAATTGAAATTATTACTAATAAAAAGAAAAGAATTGATTGAAATAATGGAAAGACTGTTACGTTTACTGTTTCACCGTTAGATACATATGTTTTTCCTTGTGAATCTATTACTTTTGTGTAAAACTTGTAATAACCATTTCCGTTTGGTGAATTAAATTCCCATTCGTATGGGGTTTGTGTTAATATCTCGCCAAATTGAGACCACTCTTCATCCTCAAAATCATCTTTATTTTCAGAGAATTTATAATACAATTCAACAGTATCAACATCAATTCCATCAATGTTTTCTAACTTAATTAAAAATTTATCATCAGTTTGAAGGCTTGAAAACTCAGAAAGATCAAGATAGGATTTACTTGCATTTTTAGATTTAATAATTGTTGCAGTTTCCTCATCAAAGTTACCTACCGCATCTGTAACTTTAAAACTAATTTGATACTCTTGATCAGGTTCTAGATCAACCCATATATCATCAGGAATTTCCCAATTGATGTCCTGGGTTTTTTTGTCTATATTTTCTTCAATTAATTCCCATTCATCTGATGAATCAGTTCTGTAAAAAAATGAGCCAAGTTTAAAATCATCGCTGATATCAATAGATATTGGCACATCATTATCAGAGTATTCGCCTAGATTACTATCAATTGTTGGTTTTTTAGCATCAAACAAAACTGTTATACTTTTTTCTTCTGTGACATCTTCAGTGTTATTAGCATAGTCAACTGCTTGAGAAACAATGTTATAATAACCGCTTTTAAGATAATTATTTTGATCATTTCTTCCAAAGCTCCAATTAAATAGAGATTGTGCACTGCGATAAATAGTCCAATTACTCCACAGTCCATCTGATGAATTGCTATATCTATATTTCAAATGTACTGTACTAACGCCGCTTTCACCAGCATCAGTTGCAGTAACTTCAATATTAAATTCTTTTGTGTAAGTGTTTTCTAAATCGTTTTTATTTGAAATAGATGAATAAGGTTTTTCAGTATCAGATTTAAAATCAATCTCAGAAGTATTTTCCATGTTTCCTGCTAAATCAGATATCTTAAACTTTATACTTACAAGTTCTTTAATATCTAAATTTGAATCAGATATTTTTGCTGTAATTTTTGCCTTTAAATCACCTGATTCTGATTTTGAAAAAGCATCAAGCCATTTTGAATAAACAGCATTTGATTCACCGTTTGGAATATATGATAATCGGTATTTTGCACTAGAAATATCAAGACCTGATACAGTATTACCCTCTTTAATATCTTCAGCAAAAACAGAGAATTCTGCTAGATTCTGATTAACCCATGCATTATCAGAAGATAGAGTAAAGATGGGTTCTTTAGTTTCTGGTATCCAATCAAGAGACCATGAATTTAGAACAGGTAGAGTATCTTCTTCATCTTCAACATTGAAATCAGCAAAAATTCTGATTTTTTTGGTATTTAATTTTGAAATATTTTTTGTTGAACCATTCAGATTATTAAAACCATCTATATTGTTTTTGTTTTCATCAAGAATACTGAATGATATCGAATTGTTGTTATTTACATCTGTATCTGCACTAAAACTATTCCACCAGTGGGAATTAGGTACCTCAATAACTGAGGAAGTAATATCTCCTTCTAAATTTTTATCATATTCGCCTATAGTGTAAATTGCCCCAGTGAGATCATTTACGATATTATGAGTTGCACTAATCATTAAAAGACCATCTGAGAAAACAGGGGAAGAATAAATCACAGGCGGAGCATAAAGAGGATCATAGAAATCTGGAACAGATAGATCAATAGTCCAATCAAGTTTTCCAGATTTATCTATGTCAAAACAATATATTGTTCCACTTCTAGTTACATATGCTCTGTTGCCAATGATTGTTGGAGAAGCATAGTAATTACTAGGAACAATAGAATCATTTGATAGATCATAACTCCATTTTTCCTCTCCATTATCTGGGTTTAAAGCAGAAAAGATACCGTTAGTTGATACAACATATAATGTATTTTCATGAAATGCTGGGCTAGAAATAGGTGCAGATGTGTAAATGCCTTTTATTAAATCAACATAAGAAACTTTTGGAACACCAATAGATCTATTCCATAAAACATCTCCATTAGATGCATCTATTGCCATTAACATATTTTTACCGGTTGAAAAAATAGAATCTTTTTGATTGCAGGTTACAAATACTTTCCCATCTGCATAAACCGGAGAGGATTTACCAATTATACCATATGGCTTACCAGTTGATATGTTCCATACTTCTTCACCGTTGTAAAGATCATATGCAAAAAGATTACCTCCATTGATATTTTGGCATCCAACAAAAATCTTATCATCACCAACAGCAGGTGTAGAATGACTTGCAGCAGGTAGGTTAATCGGCTCATAAATTGGATCAAAATTTGTTTCATCTAAAACTATCAATTTATTGTTACCATTTATAATAGAACTAAGAAGTGAAAACATAGGTGTATCTAAAAGACTGCCACTACTAGAAGATATTATAACATATCCATCATATATATTTGCTGCAGAAGTAAAAGCAATGTTATTATTGTTAGGGCGGTAGCTCCATACTTCATCAGATAGATTATTTTTATTTAAGGCATAAATTTTGTTATTGCCGCTGTTGCTATTTGTTCCAAAGATGACATATGAATCAGATATAGCTAGAGAAGAATCAACATCGAAAGAATCTTTGCTTTGATCTATTGGATCCTGAGTATTATTAGTTTCACTTGGTACTTGGTTAAAGCTATATATTCTATTATCTACTGATGCAACATAAACAACTCCATCAGAGACAACAGGAGCTCTGAACCCTCCGCCGTATTTATTTATCCAAGTATACCAGTTGTATTCTGTAGGTTTTTTACTGAGTGGTTCTCCATCAAATGATCTTGTATTATCAGCTGATTGACCATATATTGACCAATCGCCATAATAACTGTCTATTTTGATTTTTTTATTTTCCTTCTCAAGTCCTCTTAATTCATCAATTCTAAAAGAACTTGAAAATTTATCTGTAAAACTATCCTCTCTTTGATATAAAACAGTCCAGCTATCCAACTTAGGTGTTATTTTAATTGAATCACTTTTAAGGGTTGCACGTAACTTAATTTTTGTATATTTGTTTTCGTTCAATGAGGATAAATCTATTGGTGAGGATCTAGATTTAAAACCTTCGATAACTTTATCGTCTTCGTCTAAAACTTCTAATGTGAGATTAGATTTAGTACTTGTTTTAGAACCATCCCAAATAACCTTATCCCATTGACCTAAATCATCTGGATTAATTAATTTTGATGTGACTGTACCTTCTGATACATAACCAACTTTTGTTGTTATACTAAGGCTTATATAATCTGTACATAGTGTTGAACGTCTTTCAACATCTTCAGATGGTGCTTTACCAAGTATAAGTATATCTATATATCCATCATCACTCATATATTCCTTGTTTGGATCAAATGAATCAGATACTAAGTCAGCGTTGTTTCCTGGATCATCAATAATTGACTCCTTGTAATCAATATTTTTTAATTTAAGCCACCTAGGAACAAGTGAAGAATAATCCCATATATATAGGATTATTTCATCTAGGGAAGCATCATCCTTATAATCGCCAAACCACCATTTAAAAACAATTTCATCAAGTTCCTCTGCATCTCTAGAAATTTTAAATCTAAAATGATGAATTGGGGATTTTGGTCTAAATCTACCATATCCTGCTTTGTAATCATAAACTGCACCGTCATTTTTTCCAATACCTTTTGGATTAGAAACTTTTGAACCAATGTTTGGCCCAAATATTTGATTTAAACCATTTTCAATTAGACGATCAGCCTCGTATAGTTCTATGCTATCTTTCATATGTTCATAATCAAAGGGGATAGGTTCTTGGCTTTCTAAAAGAGTTATCCTTCCTAAAGAATTATTTATTTCACAATTCGTATAGTCGTCTATACCTTCATTATCTGTAAAACTATCATGGTAATATGCTTCATCTTCGATTAATTTATCAGATGCAGCTTTTGATAGATAAACAAAGTTGACACTAGCGATTAAAATAAAAACAGTAAGTAAACTAATAATTCTTCTAAATTTGATATTAGAGTTCATTTGTTACACCTATATGGCCTAATCTATTATATACGTTAATATTTATTATTAGTTTAACATATTTATATAGTTTATGGTTTTATATTATTATTTGTATTTAACTATGAGTTGTATGTCCATTACATTTGTACCAGATGGACCAGTAATAAATAGATCATTTAGTTTTTTGAAAAAATGATACGAATCATTATTTTTTAGGTATCTTTCAGGGTTCAAACCAATTTTTTCAGCTTTTTTAAAAGAATTTCTATCAGCAATTGCGCCAGCAGCATCAGAATTACCATCAATTCCATCAGTTGCAAAAGAACAAAATACAATGTTTTCATCTGAGATTTTATCAACTGATGACAAGACCATTTCCTGGTTTCTGCCTCCATGACCACTGCCCGTTATTGTAACTGTTGTTTCTCCACCAGATATAAAAATCATTTTTTCCGAATAGGTTTTATACGATTTAGTTTTTGATACTAAAAAACCAGCAACATCTTTAGCTTCTCCCTCAATTGAGGTTGTTAGAAGCATTGATTTATAGCCGAGATCTTCAGATTTTTTTTCAGCTGATTTACAAGCAAGAGTATTATTTGCAACAATTACATTTTTAACTTTATTAAAAATAGGGTCATCAAAATCTGGTGTCTCTTCAATTATACCGTTAATTCCTTTGTTTATGCTATTTTTGACATTACCTGGGCTTTTTTCCCAGATTTTATATTTTAAAAGTATATCTTTAGCATCATTATATGTGGTTGAATCAGGATATGTAGGACCTGATGCAATAAAATCAAGAGGATCGTTTACGATATCAGATATTACAAAGGAAATAATATCACAATCTACATACTTTACAAGTTGTCCACCTTTGATTTCAGATAAATGTTTTCTAATAGTGTTAATTTCTTTAATATCTGCACCTGATTTTAAAAGAAGATCAGTTGTCTTTTGCATATCAACTAAATCAACTCTTGGTTTACACAAAAGTGAGGAACCTCCTCCAGATATAAGAACAATCAATAAATCATTTTTTTTACATTTTTTTGCTAGTTCAATAATTTTTTCTGAAGCATAAATACTATTTTTATCGGGTATAGGATGATTTGCAGAGATTATTTTTATGTTTTTGTTATTAATCTCTCTATTTTTTTCGTTTGTAACAACAATTCCTTCTTTTAATTTAACTGAGTCATTAACTGCTTTTGCCATACCAATACTTGCTTT
>CAZKQS010000047.1:0-8460 GCA_964554985.1 uncultured Thermoplasmatales archaeon
AAACACATTGATATAATACCAAGAACTAAACTAGCTGTGCCAGGCCCACTATGTTTTGCCGGTGGATTATAAGGCATTGGTTGAGTTGTCATAGGTTGACTTGGAGCCGGTTGAGTACTTTGCATAGTATTAGATGATGTATCATTTACAACTTTATAACCACAATTTTTACAAAATTTATTACCAGGTTGAATTGTATTACCACAATTCGGACATTTTTCGACCATAATCTTTACTTTCCTCCCTAAAATTAAAGTTAGAAATAGGATGATACTTATAAAATTTGTTTTTTCTTAAAAAAATTAGCACGAAAAACATTAATAACCATTTTTCCATTAATAAAAATAGAGGGTTTAAATGGGACTGTATAAATCAATTGATGATTTAGTAGATGAAATAATAGAAAAATCAGATAGCGATAAAGATATTAAGAAAAGAAAACCAAAACCATCTTTTAGATACTTAACAGACGAAGAAGAAATAAAATCAGCTTTGATTAATGAAGGAAAACAGTTTACTTTTATGAAAGATCCCAATAAAAAAGAACTATTTAACGAAGAAATTTTTAAAGTTGGAATGGGAGATGTACAAACAATAGAAAACATCATAAAAAAACATGAAGTATCTAGAAAGATAAAATAACATAATCAAATGATTCATAATTTTTATATATAACTCTCTCCATCCGGGAAACGATGTCAATGGGGAAGGAAAAACTATTACCAATTTTTGCAATGATTGTACTATTAATTGGTTCTTTTTCAGCTCTATATGTTAATGCAAACCAATTAAGCATTGAAAAAGACACTATAATTTTAAACAATCAAAGATTCAATGCAGACGAGTTATTTGACTCAGTTGAAATTAGATCTATTGAGACAAATGAGGGAGAAAGAACTGGCTTAGCACTTGACAAACTGATATCTTTTTCAGGTGTGAATTGTCCATCTTGTCATAAATATACAATAATTGCAAAAGATCCATACCAGAAAACAGTAAATTGGGAAGATATGAAAAGAGGAGTTTTAACTGATTATGGGCGAGTTTACTTTAAAGATAAAGCACATGCTTTTTGGGTTTATGATGTTGTAGAAATTGAGGTGATATAATATGGAAAAAAAAAGATTAATTGCAGGAATTTTAATATTTGGATCCCTTTGGGGATTTTCTGAAGTTATTATTGGATCAGTTTTTAGTGACTTAGGCCTTCCATCAGGTGCTTTGATGACAGGTATATTTGCAATATTTTTCTTATCAATGAGCAGATTAATATTTAGACAACCTGGTATGCAACTCGGAATGGGGCTAGTTGCAGGATCACTAAGAATGTTTAATCCTTTGATGGGTTGTCATCTATGTTCAGCAATAGCAATTATTGCTGAAGCAATGATTTTTGAAATTCTTTGGAGATATCTATCATTTAATTTTGAAAAACATAGGAACCTAACACTTCAAGTTAGCTTTGGAATATTTACAGTATACATACTTTATGTCACTGGCTATATTATAACTCAAATATTAACACCAATTGTTGATGGAACTGGTTTTTATCTTCAAAATTTAATAGCAACTATTCCAAAGATATTTTCAAGTGGACTACTTGCTGCGTTCCTTGGTGGAATGATCACACCCGCAGTTCTTAGATTAAGCAGGATAGATCTTACAATAAAAGACAAGATATATTACCCAACAACATTAGGATTGTCTGCTATTTGTTGGATTACTGTAGTTGGAAGTTGGTTAATAGTTGGTGCATAAAATGGAAAAAAAATCAAACTCTCCAAAAACAGTCAAAGTAATAAAATTTCACGCTGAAAAATGCATGGGATGCAAGGAATGTGAAAAGGCTTGTTCAAAGATTCATTTTAAAACTGATGAGGGTGGAGATAAATCAGCAATCAGAATAACAAAATCTAAAGATACATACAAAATGAATGTATGTGACCAGAGGGGATTATGTCTTGATATGTGTCCAGTAGGTGCACTATATAGAAAGAAAAATGGAGTGATATGGCTTGATAAAAATAAATGCATTGGATGTCAGGCATGTGTTGGTTTTTGTCCTGTTGGTGCTATGAGAAAATCAGATGCAAGAATTGAGCCTTTTAAATGTATATCATGTGGAGCATGTGTAAGGGCATGTCCAAATGATGCTTTAGAATTAGTTGAAGAGAAAATTGATGAAATTAAAGAAGTAGTGTATCATAAATTAGGAGCGGATAAATAATGGTTGAAGGTCAAATTCCAATAGAAGAATACAAAACAGGAAACACAGAACATAAGTGGGATACAAAAAAACTAAAATCAAAGCACAAAATTATTGCAGAATACTCTTATAAAAAAGGAAAAGTCGAGAAGGGATTTGCAAATAGGACTCTTTATGTAAATCTTAGTACCGGTGAAATCAAAGAAAAAAAAATAACAGATGAAATGAAAAAATTGTTTACTGGAGGGCGTGGGTTTGGTCTAAAACTTTTATGGGACTCAATTAAACCAACAACAAGATGGAATAGCCCTGAAAATGAACTACTTGTTACAACTGGTCCACTATGCGGTACAACTCAATATGCAGGATCAGGGAAATCATTGTGTCTCAGTGTTTCACCATCAACTGATATAATATGTGATAGCAATGTCGGTGGTTTTTTTGGACCTTATCTAAAATTTGCAGGTTTTGATGCAATAGAAATACAAGGTAAGGCAAAAGAAGATGTAGTAATTGTTGTTGATGGAGAAAAAGGAAAAATAACAGTTGAGACCGCACCACTTGAAGAAACAAACTCACATGTTTTAAGCGAGCAACTAACTCAAATGTATGCATCTGAAAATAACGATTTGTCACGTCAGAAAGTGTCAGTTGTGTCTGCTGGAAAAGCAGCTGAAAATAGTTACTGGGGTTGTTTGAATTTTAGTTTTTATGATATTAGAAGAAAAGTATGCAGAATGAAACAAGCAGGCAGAGGGGGACTAGGTACAGTTCTCCGTGATAAAAAAATAAAAGCACTTGTTTCAAAAGTAGAAAATTTTTCAGGTATGTCAAATAATCCAGATGATGTAAAAAAGATTGTAAAAGTTGGAACTAAACTTCATCGTGAAATCAGAGATCTTGATAAAAACCAATGTAATATGAGAGCTGTTGGAACAGTTCATTTAGTTGAAATCATGGATGAATATGATTTACTTCCTTGTGAAAACTATAGATTTGGTAGTTTTCCAAAGGCATCAAAAATATTTTCACCAAAGTTTTATGAATATTTTACAAAAGTAATTCCTGATGGATGCTGGCATGGTTGTACAATGGCTTGTGCAAAGACTGTTGATGGTTTTGAAATTATAACTGGCCCATATAAAGGTGATTTTGTAACAGTTGATGGACCTGAATATGAAACTGTTGGTTGTGGAGCTAATATGAGCCTTTGGGATCCAAAAGAAATACTTGAGTTTAATTTCTATTGTGATACATACGGTCTTGATACAATCTCTACAGGTACTGCTATTGCATTTTATATGGAAATGTATGAGTATGGAATTCTAAATAAAGAAAGATGTGACGGTCTTGAAATGTGCTTTGGAAATTTTGAGGCTGTAATGGAGTTTATGCACAGAATGGCAATAGGAGACAAAAGTGAATTTGTAACATTTGCAGCAAAAGGAATTCGAAGGGTTAAAGAGTGGATAAAAGAAAAAGGATGGGGAGATCCATATTTAATCGAAGAATGTGGTATGGAAAGTAAAGGACTTGAATATTCAGAGTATGTTACAAAAGAAAGCCTTGCTATGCAAGGAGGATACGGACTTACTTTAAAAGGCCCTCAACATGATGAAGCATGGCTTATTTTTATGGATATGGTCAATAATCAGATTCCAACTTTTAAAGATAAAGCTGAAGCTCTTCATTATTTTCCAATGTGGCGTACATGGTTTGGTCTAAATGGATTATGTAAACTTCCATGGAATGATGTCGAACCAGCTGGAAATGCTGAAACTGAGGAACCAGCAAAAGTTCCAGAACATGTACAAAATTACGTTGAATATCAAAATGGTGTTACTGGTTGGAACATTGATAAAGAAGAACTTATCCTCCAAAGCGAAAGGTGTTATAACTGGCAGCGAGCAATGAATGTGTGGATGGGAAGAGGACAGCGTAGAGACGACTGGATACCATATCGGTCTATGGGCCCAGTAACAGAAGTTGAATATAATAGTAGAAAAGATAGATATGACAAGCAACTAGTTGAAAAAGTAGGTTTAAAAGAAAAAGAAGTAGAAAAAATGAGTACAGCGGATAAAATTAAAACTCTTTATGACTGGAAGCAAAATCAATACCAAAAACTTACTGATGCAGTATATTACCGACGTGGCTGGACACAAAATGGTGTACCAACTCCACAAAAAATGAAAGCATTGGGTTTTACAGATAAAAAAATGTTAGACATGCTTAAGAAAAAAATAGATGAAGATAGTAAAAAAGGACTTAATAAATGGGGCGGCAAATACAAAAGGAGTGAAAAACCACCAAATAAAGATCCTAAATATTGGGAGAAATGGTAAAATTTTATGAACTTTAAAAAACAAGAGAAAATTAATAAGAAACTGAAAAAATCAAGTGTTGGGATTGCTGGTGCAGGCGGTCTTGGTTCAAATGTTGCAGTTTCTCTTGCCCGATGCGGTATTGGAAAACTTATTGTTATTGACTATGATAAGGTTGAAAAAAGTAACCTCAATCGTCAGTTTTATTTTAAAGATCAAATTGGAAAAGTAAAAGTTGATTCTTTAAAAGAAAATATTTTAAGAATCGATGAATCAATACAAATTTTTACAATAAATGAAAAACTATTTTCTGGTTCTATGCATAAACCTTTTCTCGATTGTGATGTTGTTGTTGAAGCACTTGATAATGCTGAAACAAAAACAAATTTTATAGAAGACATTACAAAAAATTTAGGGGAAAAGCCACTTATTTCTTGTAGTGGCGTCTCTGGTTACGGCCATATAAATAGGATCAAAACAAAAAAACTTGGTAATCTATATATGATTTATGATGAAGAAGCAAAGGATAGTAAAATGGACATTCTTACTGCGCCAAGAGTTTCTTTACTTGCTAATTGGCAAGCAAATCTTGTATTAGAAATATTACTTGGTGAAGATCAATGATTAAGGTAAACAAAAGAGAAGTAGAATTTGTTGAAAATGAAACTGTCGATAAACTCTTGAAGAGAATGAAATATTCATTTCCTCTTGTAATTGTTAAAATAAACAATAAACTAATTCCAAGAAAAAAATATAGTGAAGTAATAATTCCAGATAAATCAAAAGTTGATGTTATACATATGATAAGCGGCGGATAAAAAATTTAAATAATTGTTTTTCCTGCAATTGTTAGAACTGAAAAGCCAAAAGCAAAGAAAAAATAAGTTATATACATCATTGCCCAGGACGAAGTATTTTCAAGCCTTTTTCTTTTTGAGCTGTTCTTTATCATTAAATAAAATATGTAAATGGCAGGTATTGAAAGAAATGTAAGTAAAAAGAAGTGGGGTTCTATTACCATGCTATCTATTAATATTGGAATTAGCACAAAAGGAAAAAACATAAATGGAAATACCATTAAAGCTGCCTGTTTTATTCCATAGGTATTTATAAGGGTCTTCGTACCTGTTTTCTTATCAGCTTCAGAGTCTGTTATATCTTTAGTAATAGATCCTCCAATTAAAAATAACATAGCAATTAAGCTTATTGCAAAAGGTAGTGGTTGAAGCGGATTTGAAAAAACACTCCATGATGCAAGTATTCCAAGTAGACCTCGAGGTATACCTACCCATAGTTGATTTATAAATAAGCGATCTTTACATCGGGGCGGGAGTGAATAAGTAACTGTGAAAAAAGTAATTAGTAATACAAACAAAAAAAATGTAGTGTTGATATAAAAAGAAGCTGCTATTGAAATAAAGTAAAGTAAAATTGTGACATTTATTGCTTGTTTTATTGTTAAAGATTTTTTTGCAAGTGGTCTATATGGTTTGGAAATTTCATCTGTTTTTAGATCTGTTATTTGATTTAAAGTATTTGAAGCACCATTTAATATTGCAAGAACTATTCCAGCTGGAAGTATTATGAAGATTAAGTTTAGTAAAATTGATCCTTCAATATCACTATAAAAAAAACTAGCTAGCATTATAAAAACAGATACAATAAGTGGAGCCAGAAGAGTAAAGGGCCTTACAAGTTCGACATAAGATTTAAACTTATTAACATTAAAATTGTTATTCATATTTCTCCTCATTAACGTTATACTTTGTAATTTATAGTTTATAAATATTTCCTTACATCTCTTGTCATAAAACCAGAGAATTTATAGAAAAAAAAATTATACAAGTAAGACGGTCTGGGAAAAATGTCTAGTTTCAGAGGGTTTATTGCAATTGATATCAATATTTCAGAAAAGATTGAAAAAATAATAGATGAACTAAAACAAAGTGGCGCAAACCTAAAAATTGTCAAACCCAAAAAAATGCATATAACTCTAAAGTTTTTAGGAGATACAAAAGAAAACCTAAAAAATAAAATCAGCAAAATAATTGAGAGATCAGTTGAAAATATTGAACCTTTTGAAATTGAATTAAAAAGTACAGGTGCTTTTCCAAATGAAAACTACATAAAAGTATTATGGATTGGTATTAACAAAGGTGAAATAATTGGAGAAATCGCAAAAAAAATAGATAATGATTTATCCAATATTGGTTTTAAAAAGGAAAAAAGAAAATTTTCACCACATATAACAATAGCAAGAGTGAAAAGCGCAAAAAACAAAGATGAAATAATTAAGATATTAAAAAAACACAGAGATGAAACACTTCTAAAAATGAAGGTTAATAGCATTAAACTAAAAAAAAGTAGATTAACACAAAAAGGACCGATTTACGAAACTTTAAAAGAGATTGAGATTTAACAAAGGAGCAAAATATGTGGATTATATATTTTTTATTAGCAAATCTAATACTTGCAATTTTTGGTATAATATTTTTAACACCAAAAGATTTTTTTGAAAAAATTCCCTTAGATATAAAAAAACTAATAATGATGGGGTTAAAACAATATAAACTATTATTAATGATAATAATAGCAGTAAGTTTTCATATATTTGAAGTAAATTTTGTTGATCAATTAGCAACACAATTTGTAGGATACGACTTTGCAAATACTCTTGTTACATTTGAAGATGGAATAGTATATTCTTTTACTCAACTTTGGGTGCCAGGAATATTACATTTTTTTGTATTAATTTATATTGTAATATATCCCTTTAGCTTATGGTTTGCATTATTATACTACATTTTAGATAAGCAAACAAAAGCTCTAAAAAGCCTTGCATATGCTTTAGTAATAACCTATCTTATTGCTTTACCATTTTATCTTTTTCTACCAATAACTAATGTATATACCTTTTATGGCGGAGAATCAGCATTAGAGATAGTGCTTCCTACAATAGAACAGTTTTTTTATTCAACAACAACACACAATAACTGCTTACCTTCTCTTCATACTGCAATGGCAATATTTTTAGCATATACAGGAAGTCAAACAGATAACAAAAGATTCAAGTATTTTACATATTTTATAATGATAACGGTTCTGATCTCAGTGATATATCTATCAATACATTGGATAACCGATGTAATAGCTGGAACAATAGTGGCACTAGCAACAATATTTTTAATAGAAAGATACATCCACAAAAAAGAAAGTTATGAATGAAACAGAAAGAAAAGTACTCAAAAAAATTTCTCCATCAGAAGAATACAGAATAAAACTAAAAAAAATATTAAAAGAAATAAGAAGTAAAATATCAAAAGAAGTTGATAAAAGAGATTTAGCTGTAGAAATAATTCTAGTAGGATCTATTGCTAAAGATACATATCTAATGAATAATATGGATATTGACTTTTTTTTATCTTTTCCAACAAGTTTTACAAAAGAAAAAATTTCTGAAATAAGCCTTTCAATTGGGAAAAATATTTTAAAAAATACTGAAGAATCATACGCAGAACACCCCTATATCAGAGGATATTACAAAGAGTATTTTGTTGAAATTGTACCCTGTTACAAAATTGAAGATGCAAAACAAATGCTAACTGCAGTAGATAGAACACCACTACATACAGAATATGTTAAAAAACATATAAAAGAATCTCAAAAAAAAGAAGTAAGACTATTCAAACAATTCTTAAAAGGAATAAACTGCTATGGAGCAGAAGCACAAATACAAGGTTTCTCTGGATACCTATGTGAAATAATAATACTATACTACAAAACATTCCAAAACACAATTAAAAAAGCAAGCAATTGGAAAAAACAAACAAAACTATCTCTTACAAAACAAGATTTTCTTAATTTTGATACACCATTAGTATTTATCGATCCTGTTGATTCAAACAGAAATGTTGCAAGTGCACTTGTAGA
>CAZKQS010000048.1:0-4051 GCA_964554985.1 uncultured Thermoplasmatales archaeon
AGGTGAATATGCAGTTAGATATGCATAAGTACAAAAAAAAGCAATTACGTAAAATTTAAATGAGCACTCAAACTGCAGGTATTAAATCAATAAGGTGAATAGAGAATGGAGGCAATAATTTTAGCAGGTGGATTTGGAACAAGGCTCAGACCATTAACGTATACAAGAGCAAAACCATTAATTCCAATTTTAAACAAACCAATGGTTTCACATATAATTGAAATGCTACCAAAAAAAATTGATAAAGTAATTCTTGCAGTTAACTACAGAAAAAAACAGATAGAAGAATATTTAGAAAAAAAAGATTACGATATTGATATAATAATAAACGATGAACCAAAACCACTTGGAACTGGGGGTGCTGTTAAATTTGCTGAAAAACATATAACAGATACTTTTCTTGTTATAAATAGCGATATAATTTGTTCTCTAAATATCTCAGAAATGATAAAATTTCATAACAAAAAAGGATCTCTTTCAACAATTTCACTATGGCCTGTTGAAAATGTATCAGAGTTTGGAGTAGTTGACATCAAAAATGATGGTAATGTCACAGGTTTTGTTGAAAAACCTAAAACAGAAGATGCCCCATCAGATCTGATTAATGCGGGTGCATATTATCTTGATCAAATGGTACTTGACTATATTAAAAAAGGTAAACTAGTCTCAATGGAAAAAGAAATATTTCCACAAATAATCAAAGATACTGGTAAATTCTATGGATATAAATTTGATGGTTACTGGATGGACATTGGAAGGATTAGTAGTTACTTAGAGGTGAATAAATTCTTACTAGATAAAAAAGAAATAGATAATTGCATTGGAAAAAATAATGATATTAAAGGAAAAATATCAAAAACCACAATAGGTGACAATGTAACTATTGGAAAAGACTCTGTTTTAGAACAATCCATAGTCCTTAACAATGCAAAAATTTTAGATAAATGTAAAATTTTTAACTCAGTAATAGGCGAAAATGCAATTGTTGAGTCTAGTTCAGACATAAAAAATTCGGTCTTAGGTGACAATGAAAAGACAAATGAAAAAACAGTTCTTGATAACAAAATAATTTGGACACAAGAAAAACCAGACGGCTATCCAGATAAACAAATCGGTAATGTTATTGAAAATAAATAAACTATAAGAATAATACAAAAAATCTATTTATACATCTTTTTAATACAAAAGCTCAGAATGTAAATTTGAGGATTTAAAATGACTAAATTATTTGGAACAAATGGCATAAGAGGCGTTGTAAACAAGGATATGAACGTTGATCTAGCTTTAAACATAGGTAAAGCATGGGGAACATATCTTAAAAGAAATATCAATCGTCCAAAAGTAGCAATTGGAACTGATGCACGCCTTTCAAATCATATGTTAAAAAATGCTATAAGCGCAGGACTTACATCAACTGGTTGTGATGTAACAGATGTAGGACTTGTTCCAACTCCAACACTACAATATACAGTAAAAGAAAAAGATTTTGATTCAGGGGTAATTATAACTGCATCACATAATCCACCTAATTTCAATGGTATAAAAGGTGTAGCAAGCGATGGCACTGAGTTTTCAAAAGATATAGAAGAAAAAATAGAAAAGATATATTTTGAAAAAAGTTTCAATCTATCAGAATGGAAAAGAGTCGGTAAAATAGAACATTGGGATGGTGCTCTTGATCTATACACAGATGGAATATTAAAAAATGTGGATGTAGATTTAATAAAAAAACAAAAATACCATGTACTTTTAGACTGTGGTAGCGGAGCGGGAAGTGTTGTAACTCCAAGTGTTTTAAATAAACTGGGTTGTAAGATAACTGAACTATATTGTAAACCTGATGGAACCTTTCCAGGTCATAACTCAGAACCTTTACCTGAAAATCTAACTGAGCTGATAGAAAAAGTTCCAAAAGTAAAAGCTGATATTGGTGCAGCTCAAGATGGAGATGCTGATAGAGCTATTTTTATTGATGAAAATGGAACATATATTTGGGGTGATAAGACCCTTGCACTTGGCGCCAAATATGCAACAGAGAAAAAAGGAGGAATTGCAGTAACACCTGTTACAACATCAAGTTGCTTTGATGATGTAGTAAAAAACAACAATGGAGAAGTGATACATACAGCTGTTGGTTCACCTATTGTAGCTAGAGTAATGATTGATAATAATTCAGTTTTTGGTGGTGAAGAAAACGGTGGTTTAATTTTTCCAGAGATGCAGTATTGTAGAGACTCAGCTATGTCTATTGCAAAAATCCTTGAGATAATGGCCAAAAAACAAAAATCCTTATCTGAATTAATTAGTACTATACCTAGATATGAAGTATTTAAAACAAAAATGCCGTGTCCAAATGATAAAAAAGAAATGGTAATGAAAACACTTGCAGAAAAAACTAAAGATGATAAAGATGTGCTTGAAGTAGATGAAACAGATGGTGTGAAACTCTATTTTCAAGATGGTTGGGTTTTGATGAGGCCATCTGGGACTGAACCAATCTTTAGAGTATACTCTGAATCTAAAGATAAAAAAACAGCTGAAGGACTAGCAAAAAAATATAAAAAGATCGCTGAAGAAATAATTGATAAAGTTTAATGGGTTTTTATCTAAGATTTGATTTTAACATAGGAACTAATTCTATTCCTTTTTCTTTTGACATATTTAGGACAAATTTTGATCTGGCGTGGGATGTACCTCTCATTTTTACAATCTGAAATGTACGAATAAGATCTCCTTTTCTGTCGATATCACCTAAAAACAATATTCCATCTGATATAAATTCCTCTATTTCATATTGGGAGAACTTATAAACCATGGGTGGTACTTCAGATGTAATAATAGTTGTACAGTTAAGTGCTGAAATCGATGCACCTAATTTAAAGATAAAATCCCTTATCATCTGCCTAGTCTGAAGCCTGTAGCATAATGAAGTAATAGAGTCAATTACTAGTCTTTTGGCTCTCAGTTCTTTTGCAATGTCTCTTACTACTTCAAACATTATATTTGCATCTTCAAGAGTGTATCTTTCAGGGTTTAATCCAAGCTCATCACTGATACTCCATAGATCTATAATACTGATCTCACCTGATTTGACAAGTTTTTCATCATAGAAATCAAAAACACCTTGAAATCTTTTAAGTTTTGGAATGCTTTCAGTAGCTGTAAAAAAAACCCCTTTTTCCCCGTTTTTAACTCCATTTACTAAAAACTCCATTGAAAAAGTTGTTTTACCAACACCACTACCACCAGCAACTAACACAATACTACCAACTGGAAAACCACCTTTTAGTTCTGAATCTAGAACAGAAATACCAGTTGGACATCGTGGTTTATCCATTTAGCCTCTCCTCAACAACCAATCCACCAAATGAACGGCTTGTTTTTAATCATTTTCTATTTTATAAAACATTTTTAGAAACTAAAGGAATAAATTAATAATAGTAGTTATCTTATTCGGGACTAAATAACAAATGAGGATGAACTATAATGGCTCAAGATGAAGAATTATCAAGACTTATGATGATGGCAGAACAGTATAAAGAACAAATAAATCAGATGGATATGCAGATATCATATATGCAGCAGGCAAAAAACGAATATAACAGAGCTAGGCTTACTATTGAAAATCTAGATAAAACAGATAAAAACTCAGATGTTTTATTGCCTTTAGGCGGTGGATCATATATTGATGCAAAAGTAAAAGATAGTTCAAAGATACTTGTAGATATCGGTGCTGGATATATTGCTGAAAAAAAATCAGAGGGCGCAGTAAAAAAAATTGAAAATAGAATAGATGAACTTGATAAACATATCAATAGATTAAATGAAATGAAAACTAAAACTGAAAAAGAAGCATCTGATGTATACCAAAAAGCTCAAACCCTTTACCAACAACAAAACAAATGAAAGGTAAAAGAATATGTTTAAGTTTTTAAAGAAAAGACTAAAAAAATTTGAAGATCAGTTAGAAGAAGAACTTGAAACTGAAATCAAAAAAGAAGAAAGAAAAACTCAACGGGAAACAAAGGACGAAATTAAAAAGGAAGTAAAG
>CAZKQS010000048.1:4061-8393 GCA_964554985.1 uncultured Thermoplasmatales archaeon
CAGTTGAAGAAAAGGTAGTTAAAGAAGAAAAAAAAGTAATCAAGCCTTCTGAACGAATTGAAGAAAAAAAAGAAGAAGTAGAACAAAAACCTTTAAAAGAAAAAATTACAAGACAAGAGATAGAGCGACCAGAGATTAAAAAAGAAAAAACAGTTGAAACAAAAACTAAACCAAAAAAGAAAAAAATTAGTCCAGAAAAACAGAGAAGAGACGAAGAAACCGAAAAACAAATTGAAAAAAGTATCGAGACAGAACTCGAGCATACTCTAAGAACAAGAAAAAGCATAGGTGAAACAGTTATAACAAGCCCAAAAGCAGGTAAAATCATTAGCGAAGAAAAACTAGATGACTTACTATGGGAACTAGAAATTGGACTTTTAGAATCAGATGTAGCATATTCAGTTATTGAAAGTATTAAAAAAGATATAAAAGAAGAATTGAAAAATATTTCAATAGACCGCAAAAGAATAAGTGAAGTAGTAGAACAAGTCTTAAAAAATGCTATAAGCCATGTTTTAAAATCAAATGACTTTGATTTTTTTGAATTTATCGAAGATAAAGACAAACCAGTTGTTGTAATGTTTATAGGTGTAAATGGTAGCGGAAAAACACTATCTATTGCAAAAGTTGCAACTATGCTAAAAAATAAGGGCGTTTCTTCAGTTATGGCTGCTGGAGATACTTTTAGAGCTGGTGCAATAGAACAACTTGGAATCCATGCTGATAAAGTCGGATGTAAAATAGTTAAACACGGCCCAGGTGCCGATCCAGCTGCTGTGGCATATGATGCAATTGAACATGCTAAAGCAAAACACAAAGATGTAGTCCTTTTAGATACAGCTGGAAGAGTTCAAACTAATATCAATCTAATGGATGAAATGGCAAAAATAAAAAGAGTTGCAAAACCTGATCTAATCATTTTTGTTGGAGATGCTCTTGCTGGAAATGATGCAGTCGAACAAGCCAAAAGATTCAATGAAATCGTTGGAATCGATGGCGTTATTCTTACAAAGGTAGATACTGATGCAAAAGGAGGAAGTGCATTAAGCGTAGCTTATACAATTGGAAAACCTCTTTTGTTTATTGGTGTAGGCCAGGAATATAAAGATCAAATTCCTTTTGATCCTGAATGGATGATTGAAAATATCTTTGGCAAAGAATAAAGCAATTTTTTACCTTTTTTATTTTTATGGATAGAACTGTAAAGAAACTAGGATATAGTTGTACAACAATCCCTTTTAAACCCTTTTTACAAAGTTATTTTTGAGGAGATAAAAAATGATGATCGTAGGACAAGTCTCATCAAAAAAAGAAGCTAAAGAAATGGAATTTGTAGCTAAATGCCTAGTTGTTGGAAATAGAGCAAGAGTATTAGCAAATCAAATAAGAAACTAAAAAAAGTTGATCTATATGGATAATAAAAAAGATAAGAAAAGAAAAAAAACAGTTCCCAAAGAGATTCCAATTATATGGGTTAATATTTAAATTATTATTTTTCCATCTAATCTTTCCATATTGGTTTTACCCAAGAATCCATAAATCTTTTTGATAAATCAGGTCTTGCTTTTGATATATCAGTAACTGTTATTATTCCTAATATTTTGGAATTATCTATTACCGGTAGTTTTTTTATATTAAATTCCTTCATTTTCTCAAGTGCTTTTTCTATAGAATCAAGTGGATGAATAGAAATAATTTTTTTAGTCATAATCTCTGATACAGAAGTAATTACAGGATCTTTTTTTTCACATATCGTTCTTTCAATTATATCTCTCTCAGTAATTATTCCTTCTGTTTGATTATTTCTTGTAATTATTATTGATCCAACCTTAAGGTCTTTATACAAAAGACATGCCTCATATACAGTTTTATCTTCGTTTATTTTTACAACATTTTTAGTCATTACTTCTTTTACAAGCATTATACCAACCATCACAGTTACTATTTTGTTCCATAAATCCCATAAGATACTTATATAACAAACGATAATATCAAAAATAAAAAAGGGTTAAACTGTGAAGATTAAGAAGAGAAATGAAATATTAAATGATGTTATTCATGAGGGAAAAAAATTTCCTGACGGATGGAATGCTATATCTGGAAAAGACAAAAAAAGATTATCTCGTGACTACTATCTATTTCATCCAAAGGCAGGAATGTATCTTTTAAAAGAATATAGAAAAAATCCATTTCAAATAAACGGCGTAGGCGGGAAAATTGCTAGAAAGATAGATCAAGATATCGAAACTGATTTTAAAAAAAATCAAGGTGATTTTGGAATTGTTCAAGGTAATTTTCAAAAGATCCTAAAAAACCTTGAAAAAGGAATTAAACCGCAATCTATTCTTGATTCAGCAATACACAGAAAAAAAGATTTAGGCATCAAAATACCTGTTAGAGGAAAAGTAAACTCATCTAAGAAAGTTTTTGAAAATATTGATATGAATAAAAACAAAAACAAAAAAAAGATTGATAATAAATTTGAAAAAATCGCATATGATGATGGTTTATACAAGGGTTTTGATTAAAGATCTATGAAAGATATTTATCAATATCTTGTATTGCTTTTTTTCGTTTTTTATTTATGTTATTAAGCATTTTTTCCATAAGTTCTGAAGCGTATTTTTTACACATCCCGCACATTTTTTTTCCACTTTTACAGTCGGCGTATATTTTTTTTAGTTCTTTATCATCCTCGATTAAGTGATATAAAAATAATTCGTATACCACGCATTCCTCTGGTTTTCCACCATGTTTTTTTTGTTTTTCAAGTGAAACTGCGCCTCCTGTTTTTGATTTCATTATTTTTTTCTTAGCAGTTTCTGGCGTATCAGTTAGAAAAATTGCACTTTCAGGTTTTGATGAAGACATTTTTTCTCCATTTAGTCCAGTCATAAACCTATGAAATGTTGCAGAGGGTTGAAAAAAACCGTATCCGCCAAATTCTTTCTCTGTTTTTACTAGCTTTTCATCAATTTTTGGTATATCTTCAATTTTTGCATCATTTACATATATTGCTTTGTAATCTGTTATTCTCTTAAGTTTATTATAACCTAGTTTTTCTAGGATTTTTTCTGCATTATCTAATAGTTCTTCGATGTCTTTATCAATTTTTACAAACACACCAATTCGTTTATCTTTTGTTAATGTAACATTATAAAGTCTATGGGATTTTGCTATATCTCTACATAATCTAATATGCGGGTCTTGGTCAACACCTACTGGTACTAGTGTTGGTCTGCTCCCACCATATTTTTCTAGTTGTACATGTAATATATCACCTGTTTGTATTAAGGGTGAAAAAATGTGAGCCATGCTAGTTGATTTATCAAATCCATATGTTGCTTGCATTTGAGACCAGTTTATTTTATTTGAAAGTAAATATGCTAAATCTTTTACTTCCTTATTTTTTGACTGAAAATATATTCTAGTTTTTTCTGGTTTTAAACCTAATGCAATATAATTTGAGATGTATTCCTCTAGAGCGTATTTCTTGGTTTGTTTAAGTGTTAAACCTCGCGTTGCATATGATTCAAAATCTGCAACAGCTATGTTAATATCTGCACCTAATTTTTGATAATATATAACCTCATCAATTACCATCTTATGGCCCAGATGCATTTTACCTGAGGGCATAAGACCGGTTAGAATTGCCCAGGAATTTTTCTTTATTACTGCATCTTTTATTTGTTCAAATCCTCTCTGTCCAATTATAACTCCTCTTCTAAGTAGTTTATGAGGATTTGGTAATTTCTCGAAGAGATCTTCAGTGAATTCCTCTATTCCAAATTCATCTCTTAGTCTTGTATAATCCTGATATGTTGATGAACTCCATGGGTCAATTTTCATATTAATATCAAAACATTAAACAGATATAGTTATAAAAAATCTTACCTTTTGTTTTTTTATCTATTACAAGAAATAAAAAAAATTGTTGATAGTATAAAATTCTAACTAATTCAATTAATACTTTTTTTTGGGACTGTACCTTTTACAGTATAAATTTTTGTTTGGTTAACACTTTCTAATCCATATTCATCTTTGGCAACTGCAGTTATTGTATAAGTTCCAGGTAAACTCCAGCTATGAGATGGATTATTAGCGCTTTCTTTATCTTTATATGGTCCATCCCATCCGTAATGTGTTCCATCGCCCCAATCTATGTAATAATAAATATCGTTATTTTCTGGATCATTGGCTCTCAAATAAAATGTTTGTTCTGATCCAACTTGAAATTGATTTTTAAATGGACCAATAAATTGTGTAATTTTTGGTGGTAAATTTTCACTATTTGGATTTAGGCTTTTTTTTGTAAATTTCCCGCCAAATATG
>CAZKQS010000049.1:0-8354 GCA_964554985.1 uncultured Thermoplasmatales archaeon
GATAAATTTAATTCCAATGTCGTTACATGATTTTGCAAAATCAGGGTTTTCAGCTAGAAATCCATAACCTGGATGTATTGCATCAGCGTTTGTGTCTCTAGCTATTTTTACTATTTTAGGAATATTTAGATAGCTTTCAACAGGTGTAGGATCTCCTAGGTTCATTGCTTCGTCAGAGATATGTACATGTGGTGCATCTTTATCAACGTCTGAATAGATCGCAACTGTCTTAATATTCATTTCTTGGCAGGCTTTAATTATTCTTACAGCAATTTCTCCTCTGTTAGCAATAAGTACTTTTTTTATCAATTTTTATCATCTCCATTTTGGTTTTCTTTTCTCAAGAAATGCATTGATTCCTTCTTGCCCTTCTTCTGAGAGTCTAAGTTCAGATATTTTTTCAACTGTGTGTCTTTTGTATTCTTTTCTATTCATTTCTTCGCATCTATTTACAAGTTTTTTCACTTCTTTTATAGCATTTGGTCCTGATGAATCTAGTATTTTAATGTACTTTTCAATCAAAGAATCAACTTCTTTTTCTTCTACACAATAATCAACTAGCCCAATTTTTTTTGCATAGTCTGAGCTGAATCTTTCACCTGTTACAAATAATCTTTTCATGTTTGCAAGGCCTATTCTTCTATATACATATGTAGAGATAACTGAAGGAATAATTCCAAGTTTTACTTCGCTGAATCCAAATTTACAATCTTTAACTGATATTACAATATCACATGCTGCAAAAAAACCAAGACCTCCTCCAAAAGCGTGTCCATTTACCTTTGCAATAGTAGGTTTTGGCAAGTTATAAATTGACTCATATAAATTAAGAAGTAGTTTACTATCTTCAATGTTTTCTTTCTTTGAATAGTTAGCCATTCCCTTCATCCAGTTTAGGTCTGCTCCAGCACAAAATGATTTACCTTTACCAGTTATGATAATTATTTTTGATTTGTCTTTTTCAAGTTTTTTAAAACAATCTGTTAATTCTTTCATCATTTTTTCACTTAAAGCATTGTGAACTTTGGGTCTGTTGAGAGTGACTGTTGCAACACCGGATTTTATTTTTAATTCAATTGTTTCATATTCCAAATGTTTTTTCCTCCCTATTTTTGATATATAATATATAACAGCTGGGGCGTTGTTTTGGACCAGTCGATATTTGGCAAAATAGATAAAGCTTTCTAAAGTTTTTACAACAAATGACGTAAAAAATTTATTATTTGCTCCTTTTAACATTTTGAAACAGAAATTTAAAATAGTTAACTATATTTCTAGGCTAGGTTAACAATGCAGCACCAATTGACTCTTGCAATACTATTCATATACCTGGGCATTTTGATTACAATTGGATTAATTACAAGTAGAAAAATAAAAACTTCCAACTCTTTTTTTCTTGCTGATAGAAAACTTAGTTTAATACCTCTTACAACAACTATTACTGCTACAGCCGTAGGAGGATCTGCTACAATTGCGACAGCAAAACTAATTTATCTATATGGACTTCCTTCTTTATGGCTTGATATAGGAGCTGCAACAGGGCTCATAGTGTTAGGTCTAACACTTGCAAAAAAAGTAAGAAAAACAAAACTCTATACACTTCCTGAAATAACTAATTATCTTTTCGATAAAAAAGTAAGGAATGTTTCTTCAATACTTGTTTTTTTAACTCAGATAGCGTGGGTTGCATTATTAATTCAGGGTGCTGGTGCTGTGATATCTGTTTTACTTCCTCTTGACTATCTAATGATCGTTACACTCATTACGGCAATTTTTATTTTATATACTGTAATAGGAGGGCAATTTGCTGTTGTATATACTGATATAATTCAATTCATTGTAATGATAGTCGGTGTATGTTTTATCGCGGCACCATTAATATATTTGAAAGCAGCGCCGATATTAGGCGAGATATCTTTAGATAAGCTTAGCTTTCCAGTTAATGCAAATTATGGTTTTATTCCAATAGTATCTTTATTTTTTATGATGCTGATGCCTCATATAGTTGGGCCAGATATTTATTCAAAAATACTTTCAGCTAAAGACGAAAAAACAGCAAAATATGGTTCGATTTTTTCAGGTATGTTTAGAATTATTTTTGCTGTATCAATAGGAATTATTGCAGTATCAGCAATAGTATTAATCCCTGATCTTCCATTAGAAAAAGCAGTATTTGCAATGCCAATGGCAATTACAAAACTTGGGCCATTTCTTGGTGGGATAATTCTTGCTGCTTTTATCTCAGTTATGCTTTCCTCCGCTGATTCGATTTTAGTTTCAGCAGGAACTATCTTTAGTGTTGATATAACAAAGAAAAACAACATAAAAATATCAAGAATTGGAATAATTTTAGTTGGTGTACTTGCACTAATACTTGCTTTATATTTAGATGATATAATTCAGACATTAACACTAGCATATACGATTTTTACATCTGGGCTTACCCTACCAATCATATTTGGATTTTATAAAGAAAAAACAAAAGTAACTTCCCTTGGAGCATTAATTGGTCTTATATCTGGGGGAACAGTTTCTGTTGTTTGGTTTTTTTTAAATAATCCATATCAGATAGATGCAATAATAGTTGGATTAATTGCTTCATTAATTCCTTTACTAATATTTAGAGGTGAAAAGTTTGAAAAAAGAAATACTTGAAATTTTAGATGAAAATTTCTTTGTTTCGGGAGAAAAAATTGCAGAAAAATTAGGTGTTTCAAGAACAGCTGTTTGGAAACAAATATCTAGTTTAAAAGATATGGGATATAAAATTAGCTCAGTAAAAAATAAGGGTTACAAACTATTATCAAAGCCTGATAAACCATTTGATTTTGAGATTAAAAAAGATATAGATACAAAGATAATTGGTAAGAGAATAAAATATTTTAATTCTCTCTCTTCAACAAATAAATATGCCAAAGAAAATATTGAAAAAAATTTTTTAGAAGGAACAATAATAATATCAGATATTCAGACAAGTGGTAAAGGAAGAAAAAAGAGATCATGGTCTTCAAATAAGGGTGGTTTATGGTTTTCGATAATATTATATCCGGATCTTCTTCCTAATCAAGGAGTTCTACTAACTATGGCTGCTTCGGTTTCTTTATATCATGCTATCAATGAATTAACTGGTATAAAGCCTACAATAAAGTGGCCTAATGATCTTTTGATTGATAATAAAAAAATATGCGGTATATTAACAGAGTTTGATGCTGAGACAGATAAAATAAACTATGCAATTGTTGGAATCGGTTTGAACGTAAATAACAAAATTGATAATCTACTAAAAAACAGAGCAACAACAATAAAATCAGAAGCTAAAAAAAGGATTTTAAAAGTTGATCTTTTAAAAGAAATAATTATGAATTTTGATAAATACTACTCGAAATTGATGAATGGAGAATATGACATAATCAGAAAAGAATGGTTGTTATATTCAAATATAATCGGGAAAAAAATTAGTGTCACTCAAAATAAGAACAATTTTGTTGGAACAGTTGAAGATATTGATAAAAATGGATTTTTAATAATAAATACTGACAAAGGTAAAACAAGGTTACTGAGTGGTGACATAAATTATCTTTGAAAATTGAAATCTAGTTTTATTACAAAATGATATTTATATTGTGTCAATAATACAGGATATTAAGAGATAAAGAATACTAGGAGAGAGAGGAATGGAAAAAGAAAAAATAAAAAAGTTTCTAAAGTGTCCTCAGTGTGAAAATATTGTTGAAGTAACTGGTGAACCTGGAGAAAAAGTGATTTTAACCTGTGAAAAATGTGATTTTAAAGGTTATTATGATTTTCCTGATAAAAAAGAAGAATCAACAAAGAAAACAACTTTTGAATCAGTTGATGATTCAAATGTAATAGAGGTTAGAAATCTAACAAAAAGATATAAAGATGTTCTAGCTGTAAATAATGTTTCTTTTAGTGTAAAAAAAGGTGAGATATTTGGTTTTCTAGGTCCAAATGGGGCAGGAAAAACTACAACAATTAGAGCGCTCCTTGGTCTTTTGAGACCAGATAACGGTGAAGCATTTATTTTTGGAAAAAATATTAAGGATGATATTGTTGAAATTAGAAGAAATGTAGGATATATTCCAGGTGAACTAGCTCTTTATGAACATTTAACAGGTAAACAATTCCTTGATTATTTTAGCAGTCTTAGAAACACTGATTTACCTCTTTTAGATGATCTTTTAGAAATATTTGAATTGCCTCTAAATAAAAAAATAAAAACTTATTCTAAAGGTATGAAACAAAAGATGGGTATTGTCCAGGCATTTATGGATGATCCAGATATTGTTATAATGGATGAACCAACAGGTGGGCTTGATCCCTTGCTTCAACAAAAATTTTATAAATTTTTACATGAAGAAAAAGAGAAAGGAAGGACCATGTTTTTTTCTTCACATATCCTTTCTGAAGTAGATAAAATATGTGATCGAGTTGGTATAATTCGTGACGGGGATCTTGTTGCACTTGAAAGTATCGAAGCTTTGAAAAAGAAAAGAGGTAAGAAAATCCGGGTGAAACTTGATGAAAAGCCTGAAGAATTAACAAGTATGAAAAATGCTAAAGTAACAGATGGTTGGATAGAGTTTGTAACTGATGATGGTATTGATTCAATAATAAAGAAGATATCAAAATATAAAATCCTAGACATTGAAATTCAGGAGTCGAGCCTTGAGGATATCTTCATGAAGTATTACTCAGGAGGTGAGCTATAATGGATTTGTCAATTATCAAAAGAATTCTTAGATTTAGAATTGTTTTTCAAACTATTAAAGATAATCTAAAGGCTACAATAATTTTGACTCTTCTTTTCTCAGGTATGGCTGCAATGTACGCTGCTATGTTTCCCCAGTTTAAAGATATGATGCTTGAAATGATGCAATCTGGTAATCTTGATACATTTGCATTTATTGAGGGTTACCAAGATATGGGTACGTATATTGGTTTTTTAAATATTGAGATGTATCAGATATTTTGGGTTCTAATACTTGGGATAATAATAGCTTTTATTTCTGCAACTAGCATATCAAAAGAAATTGAATCAAAAACAATTGATATTCTTATGTCAAATCCTGTATCTAGAAAACAAATAATTTTTGAAAAATTCATTGGTTTAATACCTATGATTCTAATTGTTAATTTTACAGCAATGTTAGTTGTAATGGGGGTTACAGTTGCTATCAATGAAGAAGTTAATTTTGGATATTTACTATTAACACATGTAATTTCTATACCCTATTTCCTTGCAATTATAGCGATGTCGATTCTTATTTCAACAATAATTGACGAGAAAATGCGAGCAGGAATAGTTACTATGGCAATTGTTGTAGGAATGTATATTTTTGAATCAATTGGAAATATGATACCTGATTACGAAAATCTAGGTTTAATTTCTCTAACTCATTATTATTCGCCGTATGATGCTTTGAAATATGGTGCAATTGATGGAATAGGTAATGCTGTTTTACTTTTCTTTACAGTTATTGCAGTAATAGTTGCAATAATCTATTTTGATAGAAAAGATATAACTCTATAATCTTTTTTCCTTTTCAATAAAACTTATTCAATACTTACTAATAACGAATTTTGATGAGTAAGAAAAATTTTGTCCTCTCTAGATTAGTCGAAGAAGACCTTCAAGGTCTTTCACCAATTCAAACTATTATGAAAATGGCAGAGGATAGAAGTGTTAGAAAGATGGGTCTTGATCCAAAAGATGTAATTTCCTTTGGTGGTGGCTGGTGTAACCATAAAGCACCTAATGAGTTAGTTAAAGCATACAGTGAAATTGTCAATGATGAAGATTTATTTCATAAATCTGGTAGATATAGTGCAATTATTGGCGACTATAAATGTAGAGAACATTTGTCAAGGTTTGAAAAAGAGATATATGGGTTATCTGATCTTACGCCTGATAATATTTTAATCGGCCAATCCTCAACTCAGTTATTTCATGATGTTTTAAGGGTAATATCAGATCCCGGTGATTCTGTTGGGCTTTTAGATCCTACTTATGCAAATTACATAAATTCAGTAAAATGTGCAGTTCCTGGTTTAAAAATAAAATATGTGCCTGCTCTAGATATTGATTCATGGGAATATATGCCTAGTCCTGATACTTCCCTTGAAACTCTAAAAAAATATTGTGAAAATGGACTTAGAAATCTAGTAATGTCTATTCCAGATAATCCAACTAGTCAAATACCAGATGAAAGTTTTATAAAGGGATGTATTGAGATTTTAGATGAGTATAATGGTTTTTTAGTTCTTGATTATGCATATAAGGCTCTATGGTTTGGCGATATGCCTAATGTTTTTTCTTTTTCTCCATTGGATTATCCAAATTTAATTCTTATTAATTCAAATTCTAAGTGGCTATCTAGTCTTGGCAGGCGTTTTGGATGGGTTGAAGCAGATGAAAAAATAATCAAATCTTTAGAAAAATTAAACGAATCTGTTCTATTGTCACCTGATACAATGCATAGTATGGCAACTAGTATGTTTCTAAAAAAAACTCTTGATGAAAATATTTTAAAAGACTATATTGAAGAAACAAGAAAGTTATATAAAGATACATCTAAAGTTATGATAAAAAACCTTGACAAATATCTAGGGTGGAAAAGACTTGAGCCTGTTGGTGGTCTATATACAGTTTGTCCAACACCTGATAAAAAAGAACCTGTTTCTTTTGTTGAATCTGTTTTGAAAAATGCTGGTGTTTTATTGATCCCTGGCACGGGTTTTGGGCCAAGTATGAAGAAAGCTCTAAGACTTTCTTATGGGCCGTTATGTTACACACATGAAAAGATAAAAGAAGGCTTTGAAAGGATATCAGAGTTTCTGTAAATTCTTATAATGAATTTTTCATAATATAGCTATTGAAAAATTATTCATCCTATTGTAATTTCAGGGTTTGAAAATTCAGTGTTTTTAAATAGGTGCGGATCTACAAATCCATTTAGTGATATCGGGAATAACTGTTTTGTTCCATCGATTGAAAACTCTCCGTCTATTCTTAAAACTATCCAATCTGGAAGTATCTTTTTACTTTCTGAAAATAAAAATTTTGTATAAGGAAGTAAAACTTCTGTTTTAACACAAACCCTATTTTTTGGTGCAATTTTACATGATTCCATATTTTCTTGAGCAAGTAGTGTTTCGTTTCCTCCATCAAGCCTATACACTCTACAAACAAGATTATCTGCAATTAATGGTATGTTACTAGGGTTATACATTCTAAAACCGACTGTACCAAGAATTCCAGTTAATCTAAATTTAAACTGAAGAGGTAATCCAAAATCAATTGTTTCATTATTAAAGATAAAATCTTTTATCTCAGGAATATCAAAAGATGAATCAGCTGAAAAAGAAATATTTTGAATTATTCCTGCAATTTTTACGCCTGCAGTCCCCTTAACATTCATAAAAAGTTTTTTTGCATCGAGTGCTTCATAATGAATACTACCTTTTGATGTAAAAGTCTCTCCACTTTTAGGTTTTATTACATCTCCATCAACTTTGATTTGACCAACATTTTCATCTTCATCTGTAATTATATCTAGTAAAATAGTATCAATTCCAAATTCAAAACCTGTTGGATTATATAAATCAACAGATGTGCTGAAATTTATTCCATCTGGTGTGATTTCATCGAAAGTTGTAAAAATTTCAATATCAGGTTGCTTTATTTTATCAAAAAGTTCATCCATGGTTGTTATAATTGATATTTTTAGTGGAATTGTTTTTTGGATTATACCTAATATTTTCACTCCAATTCTTGTTTCAACATTATTTTCTAATATCTTGAATTTATCACTTTTAAAACTCAAGTTATCAATTGATTCAAATGTTTTTTCACTGTTTGATAAAACATTTCCTCCTTTAATTGATATTTCACCTATCTTTTTTCCATCCTCGGTTTTGCTTTTAACATTGAGTTTTTCAACAATTATTTCAAAGTTGTTTGGATTAGAAATTTTGATATTTGTGCCTAAACTAATTTCTTCTGAATTTACTTCTAGTATATCTACTTTCATTTCAATTTCTGGGCTTTCAAAAAACTGAATATCAATGAAAATAATTGAAGCAAAGATTATGTTTATTACAATCAATGCAATTAGTAAGATTGTTATTTTTTTCATTGAAACCCCCAAAAGGCTTAATTATTATATGCCTTATAACTATAAAAGTATTCTTATCAATTTATTATTTTATAAGTTCAATAATTTTTTAACATAAGAATCGTTTTACTTTTCAGAAAAAAAATGGAAATTGCGATTGTTGGTGGCGGGTTTTGTGGTGCGATTATTGCTAAAAAACTTGAAAAAATTAAAAAA
>CAZKQS010000050.1:0-8160 GCA_964554985.1 uncultured Thermoplasmatales archaeon
ATTGGAAGAATCATTTTTCAACGATTGGGCTCATTGGTATGAACGATGCACTACTTAATTTTATGAATAAAAGCATCGCAGATCCTGAAGGTATAAAATTTGCTGAAAAAGTTCTAGATCATATGCGCGATAAACTAGCAGACTATCAAGAGGAAACTGGAGACATTTTTAACCTTGAGGCTACACCTGGGGAAGGGACAAGTTATTCTCTAGCTAGAAAGGATAAAGCAAGATACCCAGATATTAGAGTTTATAATCAAGAAAAATATCAAAATAATGGCGATAAGGTTGAACCATATTATACTAATTCAACTCAGCTTCCATCAGGTTATACTTCAAATGTCTTTGAAGCCTTAGATCTTCAGGATTCACTTCAATCAAAGTATACCGGCGGAACTGTCCTTCATATATTCTTAGGTGAATCAAACCCTGATCCAAGCGCCACTAAAAAGTTTGTTAGAAAAGTAGCTGAAAACTATAATCTTCCATATTATACAGTTACACCAACTTTTAGTATATGTCCAAAACATGGTTATATTCCTGGGGAGCATGAGTTTTGTCCGAAGTGTGATAAAGAAATAGGTTATAAAGGAGGGAAATAAATTGAATAAAAGAAAAGATTTAGAAAATAAAAGAACCAGATGCGAGGTTTATTCAAGAGTTGTTGGATATTTAAGACCAGTTAATCAATGGAACAAAGGTAAACAACAGGAATTTAGTGATAGAAAAATGTTTAAACAAGAAAAGGAAGAAAAGTTGAAGGTAAAAGTTCAATGAAGATAGGTGGCTTTCAGAAAACAACCTTGCTTGATTATCCTGAGCATGTAAGTGCAATTATATGGACAGTTGGCTGTAATTTCCGCTGTCCTTTTTGTTATAATACTGGGCTAGTTTATGAAGAATCTGACTTATTTTCTGAGGATGAAATACTTGATTTTCTTAAAAAAAGAAAAGCTTTTCTTGAGGCGCTAACTATCTCTGGGGGTGAACCATTTTTACAAAAAGATTTAAAAAAATTTTGTAAGAAAGTAAAGAACCTTGGCTATAAAATAAAGATTGATACAAATGGTACTTTTCCAGATAAACTAAAAGAAATGATAGATGAAAAGCTAGTTGATTATATTTCAATGGATATAAAGGCACCTAAAGAAAAATATGAAAAACTATCTGGTGTAAAAACAGATATTGAAAAAATAAATAAATCCATAGAAATCCTTAAAAATTCAGATATTGAATATGAATTCAAAACAACTGTAGTTCCAGAATTTTTAGAAGATAAAGACATCCAAGAAATTGCTAAATGGATTAAGGGGTCAAATAAGTATTTTTTACAGCAATTTAAGAATGATATTCCGGTAATAAAATCTGATCTGGCTAGTTTAAAACCATATTCAGAGGAATATTTACAGAATATTTTAAAAGTGGTAAAGCCATATTTTTCTAAGTGTAAGTTGAGAGGAATATGACTATTGTAGGAAAAGATATCCAAGATGATCTAGCAGTTGCAAAAAAGATTTTATCTGAAAAAGATGTATCAATTGTTCTAGTTAAATATGGAAAAAGCTGGAAAGAAAAAAAAGGCATGGGAATTAAACCAATACTAGAACTAATTGAAGAGATGGGTGAAGAAATTAGTGAATACGTTCTTGGTGATAGAATTTTAGGCCGTGCATCAGCCTTTCTATGTAGATATGGAAAAGTCCAGGGAGTATATTCACCTCAGGCAACAAAAACTGCTATTGCGATACTAATTCTGGGCGGGATTCCTTGTCAGGTAGATGAACTAATCCCATTTATTAAAAACCGAAATGGGACAGGAATGTGTCCTTTTGAAGATTTACTTAAAGATGTTGAAGAACCAACTGAGGCATATAAAATTTTAAAAGAAAGAATTCTATAGCGATTTTTTGAGATGAATAGATATGGACTATGAACTAGCAATAATCGGAGCAGGGCCAGCAGGTTATTCAGCTGCAATTTATGCAGGAAGAGCAGGCATTAAATCAGTTGTTTTTGACAAAGGGATAGGTGGAGGCCTTGCATCAATTGCACCTAACATTGAAAACTATGCAGGATTTGATGCAATAACTGGTATGGAATTAATGGAAAAAATGAAAAAACATGCAGAAAAATATACCAATTTAAATTTCAATGAAGAAGTAATTGATATTTCAAAAGAAAATGATGAATTTTTAATTAAAACTACAGATAAAGAACATAAAGTAAAAGCAATTTTGTTTACAACAGGAACTGAACATCGGAAATTAAATGCAGATGGCGAAAAAGAACTATCTGGAAAAGGCGTAAGTTACTGTGCAACGTGTGACGGATTCTTTTTTAAAGATAAAAAAGTAGCTGTTATTGGCGGTGGAAATTCAGCTCTTATCGAAGCAATTTATCTAAAACAGATTGGGTGCTCTGAAGTTTATGTCATTCACCGTAGGGATCAATTCAGAGCTGAAGAAAGTTATGTCAAAGAAGCTCAAGACAAAGGTGTAAAGTTTGTTATGGACTCGACTGTTGAAAAGATAAATGGCGAAAACAAAGTTGAATCTCTAGCTATAAAAAATAAAAAAACAAATGAAATTAACAAAATAGTTGTTGATGGTGTTTTTATTTCAATTGGTGAAATACCACAAAATGAATTAGCTAAAAAACTTGATGTTTCTGTTGATGAAAAGGGCTATATCAAAATAGATAAGATGGGTAGAACAAACATTAAAGGAATTTATGCTGCTGGAGACATTACTGGTGGCTTACGACAAGTTATTACTGCCGCAGCTGAAGGCGCTGTTGCAGCTCTTACTTCTACTGAAGCACTAGGAAAACAATATCCATATTAGATGTATTCATCTAGGGCTTTTTTAACTTCAACAATATATGTCATAGCAGGACCGCCACCCATAAGAATTGCTACAGTTGCTGCTTCCATTATTTCTTCCTTATTTGCACCTGCTTTAATTGCTTTATCTACATGAATTGCTATACAATATTTGCATCTAGCTGTAATTGATGTACCGATTGCAATTAGTTCCTTTGTTTTTGTATCAAGTGTTCCTTCTTTTAGGACCTTTCCCATAAATGATTTAAAATCTCTCATTGACTCAGGTTCATATTTTGATAATTCTTTTAGCATATCCATAACATTATCTACTGATTCTTTCATTTCGCCCATAAAATTTTTCCTCCAAGTAAATTAATTATAAGCTCGTAAATAAAACTTGTTAAGACTATAACTATATTTTTTTTATTTTGTTTATTTCGTCTTTTTTTATAACTTCTATCAGTTTTTCAGCTGATTTTTTTACTTTATTTGTCATTTTTCCTAACATTTCTTTAGGCTGGATTCCAACTATAACTATTTCTTTTACATATTGCTCTAAATATTTCACAATAACAGATATAGGTATACCATGGGTACTAACATGCATTACACCAATTTTTTCTTTTGGAACTAATCTTATCTCTCCAGGTTTAAGATTCATATCGACTGCATCAATTATTACAAGAATTTCTGGCCCTATTTTTTTAATATTTCCTGTATAGTTCTCTGGTATTATCCCTGCATCTATAACAGTTAAATCTTTTTGTTTTTCTTTTTTTAAAATATTAGCAATATATGGTCCTACTGAATCGTCTCCGCTCCCTCTGTTACCAATGCAAAGAATTAGATGTTTCATATTATCATTAAATTATCTTTTTTTCTGGGTTAAATAGTCTATATTTTTTAATAGGATTGTTATATTTACCTTTTATTCACCTTCAAATTCAACTATTGAATAGATTTTTTCTCCTTTGAGTTTGCTTCTTCCTTTCAAGTCAGTTAATTCAACTATAAATGTACATTCAACTATTTCTCCACCTAGTTTTTTCACTAGTTTTATTGCTGCATCAGCTGTTCCTGCTGTTGCAATTAGGTCATCAACAATTAAAACGCGCTCGCCTTTTTCTATTGAATCTGTATGTATCTCTATTTTATCTTTTCCATATTCTAAAGTATACTCTTCTGATTCACACTCAGCTGGAAGTTTACCTGGTTTTCTAATTGGTACAAACCCGCAGTTTAGTAAATAAGCAAGAGGTGCACCAAAAATAAATCCACGTGATTCAATACCAAGAACCTTGTCTATTTTTTTGTCTTTGTATCTTTTATACAAAATATCAATAGTTTCTTTGAACCCATCTGGATCTTTTAATAAAGTTGTAATATCTCTAAACATTATTCCTTCTTTTGGCCAATGCGGGACCGTTCTAATCTTTGATCTAATTGAGTCAGTCATAATTTTTCCCTCAAATTCATGAGTGTTAAGCAAAAAGCTTTTTTAGTTATTTCTATTCGCATTTGGCATATGAGTGTAAAAATCGGTATAATCGGCGGAAGCGGTATCTATAAAATGGATATTTTAGAAGATACTGAGCAAATTGATATAGACACACCTTTTGGAAAGCCTTCAGATAAAATTACAATAGGTAAAATCGAGGGAAAAGAGATTGCTTTTTTACCACGGCACGGTAAAGGCCATAGAATCCCACCCCATCAGGTAAATAACAGAGCAAATATATTTGCATTAAAAGAATGTGGTGTTGAGCATCTTATTTCTACTGCAGCAGTGGGGTCTATGAAAAAACGAATTAAACCCTGTGACTTTGTTATTGCTCATCAACTTATTGATAGATCCTTTAAACGCCCAACAACCTTTTTTGAAGATGGAATAGTAGCTCATGTTGCATTTGCTGATCCATTTTGCGAGAAATTATCAAATTTGGCTTATGATACAATAGAAGAAGAAGCTAAAGATGTTGATGTTCACAAAGGAATATATATCTCAATGGAAGGCCCACAGTTTTCAACAAGAGCTGAATCAAAGCTATACAGGTCCTGGAATGTAGATGTAATTGGTATGACACTTGCTCCAGAAGCAAAGCTTGCAAGAGAAGCTGAAATGTGTCTTTGTGGAATACTTACAGTTACAGATTATGACTGCTGGTATGAAGCTGAGGAGGACGTAACTGTTACTAATGTAGTTGAAAACCTAAAAAAGAATGATAAAAATTTAGCTAACATTCTAAAAAACTTAATTCCTAAGATAAACCACGAACAGAGTTGCCAGTGTAAAGATGCATTAAGAGGCTCACTTATTACTAGTCCTGAATACATAGAAAAATACGCTAAACCAGAAATTAAAAAGGTTCTTTTGAAGAAATATCTTTAGAAATTTTTTCTTTTTTTTCTTTTAAATTTTTAATTGAAAAGATAAATATTAAACCCCATACTACTGAATTTAAAAAATCAGCAGCAAAACTTATCCAAAAACCCATTACAAAAAAATTCACGGTGAGAACTATTAACCCTATTGTGGTAATACTTGAAGTATATAGATTTAAAACAGCTCCATGTCTGTACACATCTTTTAATTGAGGTATTAAAATAATTCCAAACATAAAACTTACAATTGCAATTACTATGTCATGAATATTTGGCGAGTGTCCGAATAACTGCGCGATAATGTTTAATAGCATATAAATCAGGCAATAAAAGAATATAAATAAATCTTATGCATGACAAAATTTACTTTTAGGTTATTAATATGTCTCAAAAAATTAAACTCTCACAAGGTGCCGGCGGAGAGCAAATGGAAAAACTAATTAAAAAAAATATTTTGAAATATTTCTCAGCAAAAAATGAAAAAGCTGAGATATCGCTATCCATGCTTGATGATTCAGCTGTAATTGACGATATTGTTTTTTCAACTGATTCACATACCATAAGACCTCTCATTTTTCCGGGGGGTGACCTTGGAAGTCTATCTGTTGCTGGAACTGTTAATGATGTAAGTGTTATGGGTGCAAAACCAATTGCTCTATCATCTGGTTTTATAGTTGAAGAAGGACTTGATCTTGATGTCTTTGAAACAATTGTAAAAAGCATGAGTGATAGTTCTAAAAAAGCTGATGTTCCAATTGTAACTGGGGACACTAAAGTCGTTGAAAAAGGAGCAGTTCAAGAATTTATGATAAATACTAGCGGCATTGGAAAAAGAACAAATTTACTTGATGAAAACCTAAAAGAGGCACAAAGATACAGAAAAATTGACAAAAGGTGGCTTGTTGATTCAAATCTTGAGGCCGGTGATAAGATAATTCTTTCTGGAAATATTGGTGAACATGGTGTATCTTTAATGTCTTATCGAGAAGGATACGGTTTTGAAACTAAGATAAAATCAGATGTAGCACCTGTAAATAAACTAATAGAAAAAGCACTAAAGGTTGGTGGAATAGTATCAGCTAAAGATCCAACACGTGGAGGTCTAGCTAATACAGTCAATGAATTCAGTGAAAAATCAAAAACTGGAATAATTCTATATGAAGAAGAAATACCAATCCCAACTGGTGTGAAAAGTGCATGTGATATGCTTGGAATCGATCCTCTTGAGATTGGAAACGAGGGAAAAGTTGTCTTTGGTGTTGTAAAAGAAAAAGCCGAAGAAATCTTATCTGAAATAAAAAAACATCCTCTTGGGAAAAATGCAAATATAATAGGCACAGTCACAAATGAAATAAATGGCGTTGTTCTTGAAACTGAAGTAGGTGGTAAAAGAAATCTACATAAGCCAATAGGCGATCCAGTTCCAAGAATATGTTAAATGTATATGATATCTTTTAATTAACATAAATTTTTAAATACTACTTTAGATTACCAAAAAACGCAAACTTATCAATAATTACATTTGCGGAGGCATAATTTTATGGCAAAAGGCTTAACTAAAGCATTTAAAAAAGCTCTTTGGGTATATCATTGTAATAGTGGTTCTTGTAACGGCTGCGACATAGAAATAATTGCTGCTCTCTGTCCTCGTTATGATGTAGAGCGTTTTGGAATTAAATTAGTTGGAACCCCAAGACATGCTGATGTTTTACTTGCAACAGGCCCTGTTACACGACAGCAGGCTGATAGATTAAAAAGAGTGTATGATCAAATGCCTGATCCTAAGGCAGTAATTGTTGTTGGAAATTGTGGTAACACAGGCGATGTTTTCTATGAGTCATATAACCTAGTAGGTCCAATTGATGAAATAATCCCAGTTGATGTACACGTTGTTGGTTGTCCACCAAGACCTGAAGCAATAATAAATGCTGTTGCAAAAGCCTGGACTAAGCTTGAAACACTGGAGGCGAAGAAATAATGGCTGAGAAAAAAATGGGACAACTTGATTCTGAAGGAATTGTAAAATATTTCAAAGATGAATTCAAAACAAAAATCAAATCAAGTAAGATTGAAAAACGAACTGCGGGTGTTAAGAAAAATGAGTACTATCATATCTGGATGAAGATAGATAAAAGCGTTTTCAAAGATTTTATTAAAAAATTATGTGATTTAACTACGCCTCATCTTGCTGTAACTTCTGGAAACGATATGGGAAAAATAATTGAATTGATCTATCACTTTTCAGTATATTTTGGTAAGAAAAATAATGAGATATCTTTGAATGTTTCAGTTGATTTACCAAAGAGCAAACCAGAGATTGAAACAATCTGTGATTATATACCTGGTGCGCTAATCACTGAGCGTGAAAAACAAGAGATGCTAGGAATCAAGGTTATAGGCATTCCTGATGAAAGAAGGCTTTTTATGGATGATGACTGGCCTGAAGGAGTTTATCCTTGGAGAAAAGATGAGAAAGGAATGGATGAATATGTTAGAAACCTTCATGAAAACGATAAAACAGGAGGTAAAAAATGAGCAAAGGTGGGATTACTACATCAAAAACAACATATCAACTTCCAGTAGGCCCTATTCATCCAGCTTTAAAAGAACCAGTTATGTTTGAGTTTGAAATAGATGGTGAACGAATTGTTGATGCTGATGTAAAACTTGGACATGTTCATCGGGGTATTGAGTGGGCTGGTCAGAAAAGAAACCCTATTCAAATGTTGTATCTGGCTGAGAGAATATGTGGGATTTGTTCGATTTCTCATCCTATAGCTCTTGCTAGAGCAGTTGAAAACGCTATGGAACTTGAGGTTCCAGAGAGAGCTGAATATATCAGGACTATTCAGGCTGAATTAGAAAGAATATGTTCACATATTCTATGGGCTGGAGTTGCTGCTCATGAAATTGGTTTTGATTCAGTATTATTTTTAACCTGGGAGATGCGTGAA
>CAZKQS010000051.1:0-8111 GCA_964554985.1 uncultured Thermoplasmatales archaeon
AGATTAAAGCAAGTACTTATTATTCTGATGTAGGATATCTTTCTGCTGCAAAAAGCATTTTAATTGATTTCAAGGTTACAGTAGATGAGAATTTTACTGAAGGAGTATATTTTCCAAAGATAAAAATCAACCCTACTGGATATGATGTGATAAACTATCCATTAAAGTTTAGAATTAGTAACAAAACAGTGGATTTAATATCAAAAAATATTCCAAGTCAAGTCTCACAAAGCGGTTCTACAGATATTACTTTATCTGTTGTAAACAACAGAGAAAACCCTGCTGATGGGATTCATGTTTATAGTGAAGAAATCGAGGGTATAGATCTAGTACCAAGCAGTATTTTTGTCGGATCCCTTGATTCAGATGCGTCTGAGGATGTAACTTTTTCCATTGTTCCTAAAAAAATTGGAAAATATAATTTAAGTTTTAAAGTCGATTTTAAAAATGGCAACAATCTACATAATTCAACGATAAAAATCCCAATAGAAGTTGTATCAAACTATGATGTAGCGCCAGTATTGTATTCATTCCCTGATTTTTTAACAAAAGGGAATAAAGCAGATGTTAGAGTAGAAGTATATAATGCAAAAACTGAAGGGATAACTGGTGTTATTGTAAAACCTATTACTAATATCTCAATTTCTCCATCTGAGTATTTTATTGGATCAATGGATTCTGATGATGTATTCTCTGCAAGTTTCGATATCGACTCAAACGATCTTAAAATTGGACAAAATTATACAGTTGATTTTAAAGTGTCTTTCAAACAAGGCGATAATTATTATGAAACTGATAGTATAAGCTCAACTTTTATGTTAATAGAACCAGCAGAGCAGCATAGTAATAATTTTGGATTATTATTAATATCTCTTTTTGTTGTTATAATACTTTCATATATTGCATATCGTTTTTTTAAAAAAAGGCGTCTTAAATGAAAGAAGATGATTTTGTAATAGTTGCAAAAAACATAAACAAGATATATGGTTACGGAGCAAGCAAGGTCCATGCTTTAAAAAAAGTAAATGTTGATTTTAAAAAAGGGGATTATATAACTATAATTGGACCATCTGGTTCTGGAAAATCGACTTTTATGAATATAATTGGTTGTCTTGATAAACCAACCACTGGTAATTTATATATCGAAGATACAGATGTATCAACCCTAAGTGAAAACAGGCTTGCAAAAATAAGGCGTGAAAAAATTGGTTTTATTTTTCAAAAATACAATCTTCTTCCAACTCTAAATGCTATTGAAAATGTTGCTCTTTCTATGAGTTTTGCAGGTATTGATTATAATAAAAGAATTGAACGAGCAAAAATGTTACTTGAAAAAGTTGATCTTTCTCATAGGCTCAGCCATAAGCCTTCTGAGATGAGCGGTGGTGAGCAGCAGCGTGTTGCAATAGCTAGGGCCTTATCTAATAAACCATCTATTATTCTAGCTGATGAACCAACTGGTAATGTTGATTCAAAAAGTGGCAGGAAGATAATGGATATACTAGAAGAAATAAACAATCAAGGTGAAACGGTAATAGTCGTAACTCATGATCCAAGTGTTGCTAAACGCGGTAAGTGGACAATAAGAATTCAAGATGGGGTGGTAAGCTCTTTTGTTAATTGATAATATCAAGCTATCTTTTAAAAATATCAAGGAGCGTAAATCTCGTGTTGCATTGACTTTAATTGGTATTGCTATTGGAATTATGGCAATAGTTTCTCTTATGAGTATTGGTGATGGGATGCAGGCGGCTGTAACAAATGAATTATCTTCACTTTCTGATACAATCATAATTACCACAGGTAGTGTTGATGTAAACCCAATGGGTGGAGGGATTTCTGGTAGTAGCGGGTTTTTTTCACAGCGTGATATAGATGATATAAAAAGAATCAATGGATTAAAAACAGTGGATCCAGTTTTATTTAGTACAGGATATATGGAATATAATGGTGATATTAAATTTGTGTCTATAACTGGTATGGATACAGAAGGTATGAAAAAATTATATGGAATAGATTTTTTAGGACTTGAATCAGGGGAATTTTTAAAACCTGGAGATCAGAATAAATGTATTATTGGTTATAATATTGCCCATGAATATTTTGATAATGATATAAGGGTTGGAAATAAAGTAAAGTTGAATGATCAAAATTTTTATGTAAATGGTATTTACAATAAACAAGGTGCCGGTTTTTCAACTCAAACTGATGATTATATACATCTTTCAGTCAGAGATTTTAAAAAAATTACTGGAAATGAAAACATAAGTAGTGTTATTGTAAAAGTTGCAGATGTATCGAATGCTGAATCTATTGCTGAAAAGATTGAATTTTCTATAAACGAAAATCATGGTTCTGATGATTTTGCAAATGCTATTACTATGAATTCAATACTTGAAAGCATACAAAGTGTTTTGTCGATAATTAGTCTGTTTTTACTGGGTATTGCAGCAATCGCACTAGTTGTTGCATCTATTGGTATTATGAATACAATGCTTACTTCTGTAATGGAGCGAACTCACGAGATTGGTGTTATGAAAGCAATTGGTGCAAATAATTTTGATGTAACTATTATTTTTATAACTGAAGGTATAATTATTTCTTTACTTGGTGGTTTTGCTGGTGTTATTCTTGGTGTCATTGGCGGGCAGATGTTTGGAGCTGTTTCATCTGGATCAGCTGGGCCGGGTATTCCAATTGAGCCTTCGTTTTCGATTTATACATTTTCTTTAGCTATAGGTGTTGCTTTATTTGTGGGAATTATTTCTAGTTTATATCCTGCCCGAAAGGCTGCAAAAATGAGCCCGATTGAAGCAGTTAGATATGAATGAAAAATATTCAAAAATAATATAAGAAATGTTTTCCATATTGGTTTTTGGATGATGCACTTAGATACCATTAATTCGTCTTTAGTCGAAAATTTAATCGACAATAATATAAATGGTAAGTTACAAATATTAATGTAATTGAAAGAATTTAATGGATGGTAGAAATCTTGATTTCATATGATGAATACTTGAAAACTTTTGAAAATCATGTGGGTAAATACATTCCACCAAAAAAAAGTTGGTCTCCCGTTGAAAATGCAGTTTATGGTCCAAAAGATTTTTTTAAAACACCCAAAAGTAAAGCAGAAGAACTAAGATTTAATGCAATAAAATATCAATTTAAAAACCACTATTCAAACAATAAAATGTACAATGGATTTTGCAAGGAAATGAAAATAAAACCAGAAGACATTAAAACTTATGAAGATCTTGAAAAAATTCCTCTTGTTCCAGGAGAATTTTACAAGGACTATCCAAGTGGAAAAGACTTTGCTCATTGGCTTGCAAATATTTTTACAGGTGAAATTCCAAAAGTAAAAATAAATGGAAAAAATCCTTCATTTGACGAAATTGTTAATTCTTTTAATAGATCAGGTTTAAAGGTTGCCTACAGCAGCGGAACTAGCGGCATTCATACTGTTATTCCCCGAGATAAAAAGACATTTTATGCGGCTGAATACGCTGCAGCAAAAGCAGCTATTTCAATGTTATATCCAATGTGGAAATATGATGCAAAAGGATATTTATTGATGCCTAATCCATTTAAAACAAATGTTTTTGCAGGAAAAGTATGCAGTATCTATTTTGATGCAATCTCTGAAGTTAAATCAGCAATTGATAAACAGATAAATGCAGATATAATAAAACTTAGTATGGGTGGAAAGGGCGGTCTTAAGGCAAAGATTGTTAAAAGAGCAATTCAGAGTAAATACAAAAAAATTGTAAAAAATATAATAAAATGGATTGAGTATCATCATAAAAAAGATACTACAATAACGTTTTTAGGTGCACCTTTTCTTTTATATGCTGTTACAAACAAATTAATTGAGCAGGGAAAAACATTTGATTTTTCAGATAGAGGTGCAATTATCACTGGCGGTGGATGGAAAGCACATGAATCTAAACGCATGCCAGTTGAAGAATTCAGAGAACAAATGAAGGAGGTTCTTGGAATAAGGCCGAAGCATTGTATAGATTTATATGGAATGGTCGAAGGAAATGGTTGGATGGTGCATTGTCCGGAAGGTCATTACCTTCATATCCCCCATACCTATTATCACGCTCTTGTTTTAGATGATGAGTTCAAACCAATAGGATATAATAAATGGGGAAGGTTAGCATTTTTAGATGGATCAACTTCAAGCTATCCTGGTTTTATAATCTCTGGAGATAAGGTAAGAATGCTTGAGCGCTGTCCGGTATGCAACCGGCCAGGTCCAGTGCTTGAACCAGAAGTTACTAGAGCACAAGGAAAAGAAATGCGCGGTTGTGCTGAAGAAGTTAGAAGAATGATATCGCGAGATGTTGGAGAGTGATTTAATTGACAATTTTTAAAGAAATGAAAGAAAGAGAGTACATACCTCAAAAAATGTATGCAAAGCTTTACATAGGCGGTGCATTGTCATTAACAAAAACACTTTTACTTAATCTTTCAGAATTAAAAAAACTAAGAAAGTTTCCAATACAAACAGAGCGATATATTAGACCTAATCGAGAATATGAAATACCGGTATATAAAAAAAGTATGAAGGTTAGTAACTCAAGTGAAAAATATCTAAGGCCAACATTATACTGTGATCACAGAGAACCAGAAGTTGTAGCATTAGCACATAAATTAGGTGCTTTTGAAAAACCAGATAAGGAATATGCAGAAACAGCATTCAACTTAGTTAAAGAAAAAATGACTCTTGAAATATGCCCTATGAATAGAGTTGGAGAGACATTAAAAAGAGGAACTGGTACTTGTTTTCATTTAATTACTGCATTTATTGCACTTTGTCGTGCGGCAGGAATAAAAGCACGATACAAAGTTTTTGCTATGAATATGATAAAGGCATGGTATGATTCAGTAGTTCAAGTCGATCCCTTGATTCAAAAATGGTACGACTCAATGGGATATTTTATGCTGGAAGGTGAAGGTGAAGCTTTTATAGATGGCAAATGGACTGTCGCACACGTCGGTCCAAAGGCAGCAAGGCAAGCTGCAGCAGGAATTCCAGTTACAAAATTTGGCGAAGACTCAATTGGTAAATGGTTTTTTGCAATACCTGGCACTGTTATGAAAATGGAATCTATACCATATGGTTTTTCAGGATCTACCAAATTACTAAAGAAAATTGCTCCTGGGTCTATGGAACGAGTAAATGTCAGTATATTAAAACAAATTGAGAAAGGAAAAAAAATAATTGAAGAATCAGGTGGAGTTCAAGCCTATGACAAAAAAGCAAGAAACGAAAAAGGTCCAAAGAAACCTGAGATAAAAATCGAAAAAACTGAGAAAATAGTATTTGAGGAGTGATTTTTTGAAAAATAAAAAGATAACTTTTCCTGAGCCAAATAGTGTTTTAAATGAAAAGCCATCGATTAGAAAATATTTGAAATATTTGCTTTTTTTTGGGCCTGGTGCAATTATTGCATCAATGACCATAGGTCAAGGTCAACTGATTTTAGGCCCGCAGATTGGAGCATGGGCTAAATATGGTCTTTTATGGTTGATTACTGCTAATATTGCATCATATATTTTTTGTTATATTGGTACAAGATTTACAATGCTATCAGGAATAAATGTTATGGATATTTTTTCAAATAAGTTTCGTAAAGGCTGGGTTAACTGGTCTTTACTAATAATCATACTCATCTTTTTACCAGTTTTTACAGCAACAATTATTACAACCATCGGCCAATCCTTATCATGGATCATACTTGGCTCTCCAACAACAGATCTATATATTGTATTTGGCATAGGTACATGTTTATTTGCTGCATTTTTGATTTTAAATGCTAGATATAAGTTCTTAGAGTATGCTCAGGCTTTTTTTATTGTTGTTTTAGGAGTTGGTGCTGTAATATCAGCAATATTAGTACTTCAGAGTATAAATGGTGTTAATTACTTTGAAATGCTTACAAGTTTTTTCAAATTTGGAAATGTCCCATCTTATCCAGGTTGGGTCAACAATGTAAATGGTTTTACAAAAACACCAATTCCAATGCTTATGCTTGGTTATCTAGGTACACTTACAATTTCTATGATCCCTCTTGTTGGTTATCTTGGTTGGATCAAGGTAAAAGGATGGGGAATATTTAGAGGAAAAAAAGATCCAGATAAGTTTGAAGAAGAATCAATGAAGAGATTTATCAGCGATAAGGGTAAAATTACTTATCTTCCAAGTTCAGAAGGTGAAGTTAAAAAATCAAGAAAACTCATGGTTCCTTTAAAAATTGATTTATTAATTGCTTTTCTTGTTGTATCAATAGTATCAGCTGCTTATGTCATATGTGGATATTTCTTACTCGGTCCACAGGCTGATGGTAGTATTCTTCTACCGACTGATATAAATTTAATTGAAACACAAGCTAGGATATTTACAGAGATCTCGCCTATTTTAAAACCATTGTTTCAGATAAGCGTGTTCTTTGCGTTCTTTGGAACTATTTATGCTGGTTTTGAAGCAGCTGCTAGAATGATTTTTCAAACCTCAAAAAATATTATTCCAAAACTTAAAAAAATTGCTTATAAGAGGTATTTGATCTATTTAATTTTATATGTACTTGCTTCCGGTATCCCTCTTTCAATTATGATTTATAAGGGTTTATCATTCTTTTTGGTACTGAGCATAACTCTTTTATTTATTGGAGTTGTTGGTGTTTTGTTCTATGGCATTGCAGTAATATATATGTCCCAAAAGATTTTACCAGAAAAATATAGGTTAAGCACTTTTGGTCTTTTACTTGGAATAATTGCAATAGTTCTTATGATTCTTCCATTTTTATCTTTTATTTTAGCCTAGATCATATACATTATAGGAAATTATAAATAATAATGTATAATTATATATCAAATTAATTATGAAAATTAATAAATATATCGCCCTGATATTAATATTCTTCTTTATTGCTAGTCCATTAAATCTATCTATTAATGGTAGTGAAATAAAATCAACAGATTTATCAGATTATGAATTTAAACAGGAAATTATAATCCCTTTTGATACCAAACTTGATATATCAAAATATCAGCCTATTGATATTGAAATAAATTTTGAAAATCCCTGTTATGCTAAAGACGAAAAGGTTCATTCAGTAAGAATTGTCTATAATACAGGTTCAGAAATAAATGAAATTGAATCACAGATATATAACCTAAAAAAAACCGATGATACACACATCTCATCATGTAATATTGTTTTTTTAATACCAGAAAATGCAGATGGAAAAGAAAAGTACTATGTATTTTATGATTCAGATGAAACAGATTCGGCTGAATATGAGGATTATTTGGAACTAACTGATTCTAGTTATTTCTACGAACCAATTTCTGGTCAAAAAATTGTTCTTAATTATTATGGAATTAAAGAAAAAGAAAACTATGTATATGGAATTGTTCAATCAGGTGAACTGTTAGGTAATCCTGTTTCATTTAGCGTTGTTAAATTTGAACCGGAATCAAAAGTAGTTGAAACATACAACATTGATCAACTCGCTGTTTTTGATATGCGTTATGGAATAAAGCCTCAGCCAGGTTATGAAGGTACTTCATGGGCTGAAAACGTCGAAAAAACAGTTCTAGTTGATGGAAATCTAATGATTAGAGTAAGACTTATTGGTAAATCATCAAAAGGAGATATATTATCTGATAATATCTATACTTATTACTATTCACCGTCTGAAAATAAAAGGATTGTTGTGGATTGTTACCATGAAGTTTTAAGGGATATAGATGTACCTGAACCAAGTCTCTTAGATGGAACATATGGCGGTATCGTATCAATTAAATCTAGAAGTTCAACTATTGAAAAGATGAATGTAGGTAATATCCTACCTGAATTATTTATATATTCTGAAGATGAAACAATAAATGAATATCCTGTTCCGCAAAATCCAAGTACCATTGAAAGAGATGCAGTTGTATCAACTGAAGATGATATTGATATCGGAAAAAAGGGATGGGTTTGTTCAAATGATCCAGATGATAAAAGAATACATGGTTTAATACTAGATTCAAACAAGGGTTTTACAGATGATGAAAAAGATGGAGTTCAAGTTAAAGCCTGGGTTAAAGAAAAT
>CAZKQS010000052.1:0-8077 GCA_964554985.1 uncultured Thermoplasmatales archaeon
GTCATGGCCGAGCTGGCCGATGAATTCATCTTTCTGATCGATCAATCTTTCTAATATTTGATTATAAGCCTCAATTTTTTCTCTACTCTGCTTTAGATCTTTAGCCATCTGGTTAAATGCGTTTTTAAGTTCCCCAAGTTCATCTCTTGATTTAATATCGATCTTTGCATCAAGATTTCCTTTACCAATAATTTTTGCAGTATCTCTAAATTTTATAATAGGGTTAACAATGATTCTTTTAAGTAAAAATAAGAATCCAAAAATTAATACAAAGATGATAACAGCAGAGGTAATAATTGTTTTTTTTATCCTGCCGTCGATTAAATTATCTAGATATGTATATGCATCTTTCATAGATAGTGATATTTCATAGGTTCCAATTATTTCACCGCTAAGATTAACCGGGGAAAGAATGATAAGATGAGGAGTATCTGCTTTTCTATATGGAATGTAATAAGTATTATCTTCTTTATAACTTAAAAAATTGAAATTTTTTCCCTCAGAATAATAATTTGAGGATGTCTTGTTTATTTTAGTTTCATTATCTGCAGCATATATGTAAAGCTCATTTTCCTTATTTGCCAAGTTAATTCTTGTAAATATGATATCTTCGTTCCAACTCTTAAAACCATTAATCGCTGATCTTGTATAGCTTAAATTATATAGATTATCAATACTTCCGATACTGCTATTTAGATCATGAATTAAAGCTGCTGATTTATCATAATGAGCCTCTAGAATATGTCTTTCTTCATCTTCAGTACTAATGTTTTGAAGAGCAATTGGAGCAATTACAAATAGGGATACTACTGTTACAATCAAAGTAAGTTTCAATGACAAACTAATATTTAACTTAATTTTCATATCCCATCCACCAGGAATGATCCTAGTTGTCCTATTTTTTAATGTTTTTAAATATTGCGAATTTTGTTAATCTGAATGTTTTTTTCATATAAAATAATACTCATAATTGTATGCTTGATTTAGGTAAATTTTCTAAAGTTGTTTTCATCAATTGTAAGTTTTTTATTTTTAAGTTCTTTATAGTTATCAATTTCTGTGAAAAATTCTGCATTTTCAAAAACAATATTCTGATCAGACATAAGCGATATACCTGATAAAGATAATCCAAGTGAGGTATTTGTTCCATCATCAACAAAAAGTCTTAGATGATCAGCTGACTCAAGTGCAAAGTGTTGATGGACTTGTATGATACTTTTTTTATTATTTGCAGTATCACCAGCGCATTCCACAGGGATCCATCCGTCTTTTCCAATGTTTCCACCGACAAATACTTCAGCCCAGGCATGTGGTACAGCTGTGTTTTCATAAATTAAAAAACCTCTGATAAACCTACATGGGATATCAAGGGATTTACACATCGATAAATATAGAAAAGTCAGATCATCGCAGTCACCTGTTTTTTTATCCATTGTAATACTTGCTAATTGAGCTTCTGTATTTGTTAGGTGCTGCTCGTATTGTGTGTTTTCTTTGAGCCAGATAAAAAGTTTTTTAGCAATTATAAAAGAATTATCTGTATCAGCAGTGTTATATATTTCATATGACTTATTTTTAATTAGCTTGTTATTTGAATCTATATATATTGTACCGTTATCTTTCTGTGTTTTACAATATCTATCAACTAACTCAGGATAACTGTTATTTATTTCAGAGATTGTTAAAGCGTTTTTACCATCTAGATCATTTACAACTAGTGCTTCTGAAAAAATAGTTGCAGATATCCCAAGCATATAATGTGAACAAGGTTTATTTTCACTAATATTCCAACTTACCATGTCATTAAAGGTTGCAATACCTGTTTTATTTGAATAATTGTTTCCAATTATTTTTAGACCAGATACTTCTCCATTTAACAGTTCAGGTCTGTCGCAGTCATATTTTATTTTATAAATCCCCTCACCGCTGCAATTAATTTCATATCCATAGACAATATTGTATGTAATTTCAGTTGCTTGTTCTGAATAGGTTTGAGTGTTATCACTTTCAAAAAACTCCAGGCATCCACTAAAGCTTAGGCTAATGAAAATAAATAAGATTAGGATTGGTTTTTTGTATTTCATCCAAAAAACATTATTTATCTTCTAAATAATCCTTTCTTTTTATTTCCTTCTAGTTTTGTTCTGTACTGACATCCCTTGTTCATTGGACAGTTCATACACTTAGGATTATCAATTGAACAATAGTTTCTACCTAATTTTGCTAGTGATTCTAGATATTTGAAAACATTTTCATTCATCTTTTCTGCTTCTTTAGTTAGAATCTTTATTGCTTTATCTGGATCATCTTCATCAACCCATCCAAGTCTATTTGCAACACGTGATACATTTTTTGCTTTTTCAGTTGTATTATCTTTTTTTTGTTTTGGCTCTTCTTTTATTTCTTCTTGTGTTGCTGATGGAGCAGGAGGTTTAACTTGGGGTTCAGGTCTTTTAGGTTCCTTTGGAATTCTAGGCTGACTTGTTTTTCCACTTTTTGAAATTGTAACGCTTCTACCACCATGGTTTGTTTCACGTGTTCTAATCTCAGTCATTACAGGCTGCTGCAAGCCTGCACCTGAAATTAGAGCAATACCAATTGGAAGCCTTTGAATCTCTCTATATGTCTGGCTAGTTAGGCCCTCAACTGACTGAATAATTGCTTTAAGATCATTAGGGTTTGTAACTTTTAAAATAAAATTTGTGTTGCACTGGCTGATTATATTTTTATCAACTTTTGCTGGCCTTTGGGATACAACACATAAGCCCATACCAAATTTTCGACCTTCAGATGCAATTGTTCTAAGAATACCTGATGAAACAGATTTACCAACACCTCTTTCAGGACAATAGTTATGTGCTTCTTCAACTACTAGTAAAAACGGTGGGACTTTTCCAGCTTTACGTGCATCAAATAATTCCTTTGTAAGTCGTGCTACTACTACATCCTGGATATCAGGTGCAACACCTTTCATATTTAATAAAGCGCATTTTCCTTTTTTTACAATATCTTCTTTTTTAGTTCCATTTTCTGAAAATACACCAATTGAATCAAGTGATTCAAGAGCAGCAATTACATTCCAGCGTGCATTACTCTTTGATCTATGAACGGCATCAATTATATCCCTTATATTGTATACTGCTTTATATTCCTTAATTTCTTTTATAGCCTGATATAAAACACCTGATTGTGGACCTGATAGTTTTGATGATAAAAGATCGATTATTTCCCTCGCTTCAAGGTTACATCCATTTAGGCTTAGGTGTTTAATATTTCCTTTTGATCCAATTGGTGAAAACTCGGCTATTTGACTTGAATAATCAGCTTTTTTTACACCATATCTTTCCATATTTTTTTTGTCTTTACGGCTTTTATTACCCTGAGATAATGAATGATACTCTCCATGGGTATCGATTATTACGATTGGAACCTTTTTTTTCAGTAGTTCTTCCATTAGTACGCCGCATGCATAACTTTTGCCGCCGCCTGTCTTTGCAAGGATACATATATGTTTTTGAACAAGGGCATCAATATTTAAAAAAACTGGTAGATCATGGCCCTTTAGTAAGCCAATGTATGCGCCGTTTTCTTTTGATGCATTAAGACCTAGAACCTTTCTAATAAGTCTTTCATCAGCAAGCTTGATTGCAGAACCAGCGTTAAAAGGCGTTCTTGGAGACTGTAAAAGTCCTTTTTTATCTCTAAATCCAATAACATCAGCAAAAGCAGATACTTTTGACTTAAAATTAGGTATCTCTTCACCACTCATAATAGATGTAGCATCATCAAACTTTAGATCAGAATGCTGTTTGATATCCATTACTTGAGCAAGCATCTCTCCTTCTTTATGAGGAGCATAAATGTAATCAAATTTTCTTATATTTTGTCCGTTAACTGCAAAATTAAACTCAGTTGAACCAACATCTCCATAGATATATCCGACTATTCCTTCGTTTTTTTGCATCAATATAATCCCCTACTTATTGAATAATAAGGCAAATAGGCTTTATAGTTTTTGTAATTTTCTAACCTGTTGTGCAGGTAGTTGTGCAAGTGTTTTGAGAGCATTAATTTCCATGAAATGAAGATTTCCTGGAATTACAATTGTATGTAATTGCTCTTTGAAATCAAAATCAAGTAAATTTTTTATTGTATCTGATTTAACTGTTACTTCATCTGATCCGGCTCTTGCGACAACACAAGCAACAGTTTCATCTAGTATAAGTCCCTTTTTATGTTTTTCCTCCATTTTGATAAGCAACTTTAATCCTTCATTAGCAGTCATATATTTTTTTTCATTATCTTTTATATCTAGTAGAATGAGTGTATGTAGACCAATTTTTTTATTTTTATAGATAACGTCATAAGGGCTAGTTGGAAAAAAGTTTTTTTCAGGGTAGCATAGTGTAGTAGTTCTACCAAATTTATAGTTCTGTAGGCCCAGTAGGCCTGATACAGCAGTAACTATGCTACTTCCATGTATTACTTTTGTCTTAATTTTTTTTTTGATTGCACGAATCCTTAAGTCAATATGGGTTGTAGCAGTCATCGAGTCACCTGCTACAATAAAAGAAGTTTTAACTTTCTCTGCTGAATCAAGAATCAACTCTCCTTTCTCTGTTTCTTCTCTATTTAGAACAGTTATTTTTTTACCATAGGTTTTTTCAAGTTTTTCAATAGTCGATCCGACAAGTTTTGCTGTATAGAATTCAGCAAATATTTTATCAGATTTTTTGATTTCTTCAAGTCCTTTTAATGAAATATCTTTTTCGTCAAATAATCCAAGACCTATGAAAGTTAGCATTCCTTTCTTCATTTTAAACCAAAGAATCTGATTTGATAACAATTAAAAAACTTTTGTTTTTACCAGACTATTTAAATGAGTATCATAATTACGCCTCAAAATGATTCCTGTAGGCTATGAGATTCTTGCAATACCCGCATTTGTGTTAGGCGTAGTACTTTTATACAAAGGTTCAGACATGCTAGTTGATGGAACTGTTAAAACAGCTTTTCAGCTGGGAATATCTGCACTTATTATATCTGTTATACTAGTAGGTTTTGGAACATCTGTGCCTGAATTTGCAATATCAGTTGGTGCAGCAATTCAAAATAATGCTGACAGCTCTGGAATTTCTCTAGGAAATATTATTGGATCATGTATTGCAAACTTAATGCTTGTTCTTGGGATTAGTTCTATAATCAAACCAATTGATGTCAACAAAGGAATAATAAGAAGGGAACTACCAGTTATGCTTGGTGCATCATTTGTACTTGTTATTTCATCTTTTTTAGGACTCTTAGATGAGTTTAGAATTTTTGGCGGTATCTTTTTCCTTGTTTTATTTGTATTATTTATCTGGTTTTTTATAAGATGTGCAAAAAAAGAAAGAGTAAAAGTAAAAGAAAATAAAGATGATAAGACACGGAAACATTTTCTTTTTATTTTCCTAGGAATCTTAGGTGTAGTAATCGGAGCATATTTACTGATTGATTCATCTGTTGTAATTGCTAAGATGTTTGGAATACCTGCTTTTGTTATTGCTATGTCAATGGTTGCAATTGGAACATCTCTACCTGAATTAGTAGTATCAGCTATGGCATCATATAAGGGAGAATCAGATGTAGCGGTTGGAAATGTTCTAGGTTCAAATATATTTAATATGCTTATGATACTAGGATTTGCCGCACTTTTTATTCCACTGAATGCAGCTTCAGAAATTGATAATTTGTTGATTCTATTAGCTGTTAGTCTTATAATGATTCCAATAGTTTATACTAAAAACCAGATAAGTAGAATTGAAGGTGTGTTTATGCTTTTTATTTACAGTGGTTTTATGCTTTATATTTTCAGGGATTTTTTTATCTAAAAAATAAATTTTTTTCAAATTTGTTAAATATCATATGTTTTATTCTAAAACTTAATGAATGATGTTAAAAAAGATAAAAATGAGCTAGCTGCTGTTGCAATAATGGGGCTTTTTTTTATTGTGATACATGGTCTTGCGTTATTAATAACTAGACCATTTAGATTAGCAGGTGTTAAATCAGCATTTGAAGATCCTTCTAATCCATTGAATATTGTCTATATATTTGCAATCCTAATTGTTTTTACAGTTATAATTCTTCTAATTGCTAAATTCTGGAAAAAACAGATCATACAAATCTTGATACTAGGTGCAATAGGTTACACCGCAGCATATGTCATTTACCCACTTTTATCTTTGATCAAGCCAATTTCATATGGAATTAAAATATATGTTACAAATAAGTCCTACATTCCTTTTTCAATTCCAGTTGTTCTTGCAGTAGTTCTTGCAATAGTTCTTGTTTATATTCTATATAAATATCCTGAATGGTATGTAATAGATCTAACAGGTATACTAATTGGAACAGGTGCAATAGCTATCTTTGGAATGTCTCTAAGTGTTTTACTAGTAATAATTTTCTTAGTGTGTCTTGCTATATATGATGCAATATCAGTATATAAAACAAAACATATGATCGATCTAGCTGATACCGTGATGGATTTAAAGCTACCAGTACTGTTGGTTGTCCCAAAAATTAGAAACTATTCACTTATAAAAGAAACAAAGAGACTTAAAAAACAAATCGAAGAAAAAGAAGAAAGGGATGCCTTTTTTATGGGTCTAGGTGATATAGTTATGCCTGGAATTTTAGTTGCATCTGTATATAACACCATTCAAAATGGCCTTTTATTATCTATTGGAATAATAATCGGCACTCTTATTGGTTTTTCAATATTAATGATATTTGTAATGCGTGGAAAACCACAAGCAGGGCTTCCACTTTTATGTGGAGGTGCAATATTTGGCTACATAATTTCAAGTCTAATCTTATTTGGAGAATTAAAAGGACTAGCTTTACCTATTTAAAAAAAATTAATATTTAGTTTTAAAACCGCACTTGTCACACCAAATCTTTCTGTTAAAAATTTTAAGTTTGCTACCGCATTTAGGACAAACTGCTTTTTCAAGAAAATGCTCCAGCCATATGTCTTTAACCTGAGGTACTGTTTCATTTTTGATTTTTTCTAGCATTTGTTTTAACTCAGGTGTACTAGCAAATTGTTCAAGACTTTTAAAATCATAGTTTCTAGGTCTTTCAGAAAGGTATGAATCATAATAAACAGTTTTATCTTCTTTTGTATGGGTTTTTCTACCTCTCAAGACAACTGCAGCAATAACAACTCCAGATATAAGACCGCCAAAATGGGCATAATGAGCTGTTTGATCTTGGACTCCAAAAATTACAATAACTGTTTCAAGTGCTGCAAAAAGTAAAACAGCGTATAGTACACGTATTCTTCTAAGAATCATGACAATTCCAAGTGGTATGGGCATGACAACTTTATCGTTTGGATATGAAAATGCAAATGCACCCATGATACCAAAGATTGCACCAGATGCACCAACTAAAGGTACAAAAGATCCAAGATTCAGCACTGAGTGAGCAAGACTTGCACAAACTCCTGTAAGTAGATAGATTAGAAGAAATTTTTTCCAACCAATTCTTTGTTCAAATGGAAGACCTATAAAGAAAAACACAAGCATATTTCCAAAAATATGCATAAAACCACTATGAACAAACATTGATGTAAATAATGTATAGATTTGTGGAAATAACTCGGGTGTTAAATAGATTGGTCTAAAACCTAATTCCAAAATAATTTCAGCTCTGAAAAAAAGCGATAAAACAAAAATAACAAAATTAGTAATAATCAAAGCATAAGTAATCATCCATTTTTTAAAAATAGCAATAATAATCCCTGTAATCATTATAGCTATAGCTACTATTGAAACAGGGCTCAATGGTAAAATTTCTACTGCCATTTTCTTTTTCTCCAGTCTTGAATGATAAGTACTAAGGTCATTGTGTATATAGCAACTATATAAATAGTATTTTCATTTTCTTCTTCAAAAATCTCTTCTTCATATTTTTTTGTATTTGGTTTAATCAAGTTCCAATCATAAAAAAAGACACTGGCATAGTATGTACTGACATTTTCATTTTTAACAATAATTCCAGCTTCTCTATTGTTCATAAAAGAATTTTT
>CAZKQS010000053.1:0-8066 GCA_964554985.1 uncultured Thermoplasmatales archaeon
AAAATTTAATAAGTACGCTCAAAGAGAAATTGAAAGATTAGATGTAAAGTTTCAGTGAACTCAATTAGTTTATAAGTATCTCACTTCTGTCTTTAAAAAAAGTAAAAATTAAGTTTAAAATACTGGTCTAAGGGGGTTTACGGCCTACACCCAATATTATTAGAATATATATGGCTCTTTTACAGGATTCCAATCGATGTTAAACCATGGAAAAAACATACTGCCTACATGATTTGTTTTTGGGATGTAAATAATACCCGGAATCAATTTTGGTAAAAAACCATACGAATCATCCCAATAATTTCTATTCCACTTATTTCTTAGAATGCCTTCCGGTGAATGCCATGTGTTAAATTTAGCATTCTCTTCATTTGTGATAAAATTGTTACGAGCGATATTGTTATTATTTGAGTAAGAAATAAAAACGCCTTGTTGATTAAGATATAACAAGTTCTTCTCAACAGTATTGTTATTACTTTCTTCAATATACAGACCTTTTGAACCTTCTGAAATACTATTAAATTCAATATTTTGGTTAACTGAGTTGAAAAGATATATTCCAACCAGACAATCTACAATAATGTTTTTAGAAATCTTATTTTTTGATGAGTTATGTAAAAAAATACCAGTGCTACCATTAGTAAATGTTAAATTTGAAACAACGACCTCATCGGCATAAACTTTTAAAATTGTTTCAGAGCTATTTCCTTTAATAATGGTGTATTTTGGATTCTCACCAATTAACGTAATACTTTTATCAATGATTACATCGTTTTCTTTATAGATGCCAGATCTGATGAAAATAATGTCCCTTTCATTTGCATTATCAATACCTTCCTGAATAGTTAGATAATCATCTGGTATTATAATATCTGCAGTTGAAATCTTTAGACCAGGTTTTTCAATATTTTTTAATTCTATAGTAGAAGCGATACTTGATATCGACAAGATGGTGAACACAATAATTATCAATATTGAGTTCAAAATTCTAACCTTCCTTAACATGATTTATCAGTTGCTTAATATTAAATGAACCATATTTATAGTTATGCAATTCTGTCTTCAAATTTTTTAAAAAATTTAGGGGAAAAGACTGATTTAAAGTTGTTTATGAGCTACGACCAAAAACTACTTTTTTCATAAATACTATTTTTTGGACAATTAATAGTATTGTTTATGATTGGCATATTATATTTTAATGTAATGTTCAACTTTTCAACTGCTAATATTTATATATCGAAAATATAATAACAAAAAATAAAATAGAGGTGATTAGTTTTGAGGATGAAAATAATTGAAGTTTTTATAATAAGTATACTTTTACTTACTTGTATTAATGTTTTTGGAAAAGAAATAGATAAAAGAAAAGATTTATATTTAGATATAGAAAATACTGATTATGTATATGAAGGGACCTCTACATATTATGGTATGGTAGGAAGATACAACGCGGATTGGCCAAGTGATGAGGCTTGTAAGGTATGGGTTCATAAAACAAAGGCGGATGGTCAAGATAGAGAAGTATGTATCGGAAAATCTCTTTTAGACGATTTTGGATCTGATTTTCTTTTGTACAGTCATAATCTTGGATTGTTGCAGTGGGATACATCTTCTATTCCTCTGGATAAATTCATATATGATGTAAAAATTAGAATTTATGTATCTAATAAAACGGTTGATCCTTATAGGTTAAATACATGGGATGAAAATGAAATAGCGTTATATTTTAGCGATATTGAACCAAAACATGAATTATCAAGTTATTACTATGCGGCGGGAGCACCACTTGAATATGATGCAGTTGATGTAAATGATAGATTGCGTTACGATGTAATTTATGGTGAAGAATATGGAGAAACTCCAAACTTTCTTGAAGCAGGTGATGGTTGGTATCCAACAGAAAACCAGTGGTTTGAATTAAGTAAATCAGCAGTAAAAGATTTACAAACAAACCTAAATCGGGGCTGGTTTGGCTTGGGAATAGATGTAATACTAAAAGATTTTGGGGATGAAGATTATGCATCAGGTATTATTTTATATGGTGGAAGATCTGTTTTGCAGGTAACTTATGGAGATACAGCTGTTGCCCCAGAAAAACCTACAAGACCAAGTGGGGAAAATGAAATAATAATTGGAACAGAATATGGATATACAACTAGTGCTACAGATCCTCAAGGTAAAGATATTTATTATATTTGGGATTGGGGTGACGGATCAGATGATGAGGAAATAGGTCCATTTCATAGTGGTGAAACTTGTTTTGCAAGGCATACTTGGAATAAGGAAATTTCTTCCTATATTCGGGTAAAAGTAAGAAATGTAGAAGGCTATGAGAGTGATTGGTCTGCTCCTCTGAATTATGCTACTCCAAAAAACAGATTATTAATTCACAAGCTATTTGATTTAAAAGAGATTTTTTCGCTTTTATCAAAAACCCCTATCTTCAGATTTTTAGATTAAGTCAAGATATAATAAGGATAACATGAAAAAAATAAATAAAATTGTTCAAAAAAGTTTAGTCATTTTGATTATATTAAGTCTATCAAGTTTTTCAATATCTGCAATAAGTATTTTTTCTGAAAAAAAAGATAATGAAACCTCAATGGTAAATAGTTCAAGTGTAATGAGCTTGCCAATATATTCGCCAGAGTGGAATATTGGGGACTTCTGGACTTATGATATGGATTTTTATTTTGAGGCAGTTGACAAATTTGGTATTACTAACATTTTAGTTAATGGCAAGATATCAGAGATGAAAGCTATGGTTCAAGGCTATGATGAGCTAAATGGTAAGAATGTATATGTTTTGTCTTGCAGTGGTTATTTTTCAGGAAATGTTTTTTATCTCGGATTATTTGATATTGGAAATTTAAATAATGCTCTTTTTACTGGAACTGCTTATTTGACTACTGATATGCTTGCTCCTAAAATATTCGATTTTGAAATTGATGGAAAAGTCAGCATTTTTTTACTTGGAAAAGCAGATTTCAACTTTGATCTTGATATGAGTTTTTCACCAGAATTTAATTTTTTGAATTTTCCAATGTTTCCTGATGAAGATGAATGGACTGTATCTATAGATAAAGCAATACTTGATGCTCATGTAAGTATCAAAGATGCTTTATTTGGATTAATTGATGTAGAAAAAGATTATTATGGTTCAAGAATTTTTAACGAGTATATGATTACAAAAGGAATTACAAATGTAGATGTTGAAGCTGGTGACTTTGAATGTGCATTGTTAAGTGGGTCGGTTGGAGATGTTTCGAATTTATATTATTCTCCAGAGGTTGGTTTTCTTACAATGATTGAAGAAAGTTTAGAATGGGGAAGTAAGGGCCATATTGATACTAGATTTTTCATGGAATTAATAGATTATAATAAAGGAGATGTAAACAATCCACCTGAAAAACCAAGTAACCCTTCACCAGAGCATAGAGAAACAAATCAAGACATAGATGTAGATTTAAGCTGGACTGGAAAAGATCCAGATGATGATACAGTATATTACGATGTATATTTTGGGAAAAATACCAACCAGTTAAACTGTGTATCACAAAAACAAACAATTACAACATTCAACCCAGGAATATTAGAATACGAAGAAAAGTATTACTGGAAGATAGTAGCATTTGATAATAGAGGAGAAAAAACGAATGGAGACATCTGGTGGTTTACCACATGTAAAGAACAATATGATAACAATCCGCCATATGAACCAAGCTGTGTTTTTCCACCTGATAGAAAAACCAATGTTTTCATTGCAACTCCACTTATATGGGCAGGAGGAGATCCAGATCCAGATGATACTGTAAAATATGATGTATATCTAGGGACAAAAAAACCTTTATCTGATACTGATTTAATATCTGAAGAACAAAAACAAACAACTTGTTACTCTGATTTATTAAACCCGGGCATAAAATATTATTGGAAGATTGTTGCTTTTGATGACCAAGGAGAAGCTACAGAGGGAGATACATGGGAATTTACCACTTTGGAAAATCTTCCAGATGAAACTGATAATAGTCCACCCAGCAAGCCTAGTATAACTGGTCCATCCAAGATTAATACCGGTAAAACATATACCTGGACTTTTAAATCTACAGATCCAGATGGAGATAAAATTGCATATATCATAATTGCCGGCTCAAAAGGCTTTTATCGTGGAGCAGAATCAGGAAAGGAAGTAGAAATAAAATTAAAATTTGACGTTCCTGTTAATTTTCTAATAAAAGCTGTGGCTACAGACAATCCAAATCCAGATTCCGGCGATGAAGGGGATCATACAAGTGACTGGTCGTACTTACAAGTAACGTGTCCAAAAAACAAGCACTTTATTTTAAGACCACTTAGTTTGTTTAATAACTTAAAATTTACCCATTTTGTAAGTTTATCCAATATTTTGTAGAATATGCTCTTTATAACTTAAAAATTGTTTTTTTTATCTCCCACATAAGTTTTTACATCAAAAATCTTCTGAAACCACAGTATTTATAAGGTATCATCTAAATACTATTATTAATTAAGTAGTGTTAATATGTCTAAAAAATCTAGTTCTGAAATAAATGATGATGAGCAAAAGGTTTTAAAAGAATTAAAAACAAACAGCAACAAAAGTATTAATGAAATAGCAAAAAACTGTGGTTTTTCAAGGCAAAAGGTATGGAGAATAATAAAAAAATTTGAACAAAACAACATTGTATGGGGATATCCTGCTGTTGTAAACGAAGAAAAAGAAGAGTTAAACTATTACATCCTTTTATTAAAAAGAAACTCTGTACCAATTCCTAAATCTGCAATTAAACAGATAACTTCAAGGGAAGTTGACGAACATATCAGGAATATTAATTGTAGAATGATAACAAGTCTATATACTAGTGGATACTATGATTGGGTAATAATTTTTACAGCACCAGACCTAAAAATGGCAAAAAGGGTAAGTGAATTATTTAGATCAAATTATAAGGGAATTTTAAATGACGTTTCATTAATGGAAACAATATTTCCAGTGAAAATACAAGGTATTTTAAACCCAGATGTAGATAAATTGAAAAATTTTTTCTAAATTATAGTGAGTTATTCTTTTAATTTATCTTAACTCCAAACGCCTTCAATAGTTTTTCCACAATATTTACATTTACCATTTTTAATATTATTTTGTTCAGTTCCAACATAGTTTCTTCTGATTAAGTCTTTATTACATCTTCTGCATAAGGTAGTATTATCAAAAGAAACATTTCCTAGATAAACATATTTCAAACCATGTTTTTTACCTATCTTGTATGCTTTTTCTAGGGTTTTTATAGGTGTTGGTTTTGAATTATTATATTTATAATCTGGATGAAAGCGACTGATATGCCAAGGAATTTCTTTTCCAACAGTTGAAATAAAATCTGCAATATCATTTAGTTCTTCATCTGAATCATTTTCTTTTGGTACAATTAGAGTTGTTACTTCAACCCATATTCCAAGTTCTTTCATTTTTTTAATTGTGTCAAGCACTGGTTTTAATCTAGCTTTACACATGTTATTATAGAATTCTTCTCTAAAACTTTTCAAATCAACATTAGCAGCATCAAGATATGGTGATATTTTTTCTAAAGCTTTTTTTGACATATAACCATTTGTTACAAAAGTATTTTTTATTGAATGGTCTTTTGCAATTTTACATACGTCATATGCATACTCAAAAAAGATTGTCGGCTCAGTATAGGTGTAAGATATACTTATACAGTCTAAATCAAGAGCCTTTTCTACAATTTTTTCTGGTTTAAAATAATTTTTTGATGATGTTTTCAGTTGATTTTTTTCAAATTGAGATATCTGCCAGTTTTGACAAAAACTACATCTAAAATTACAACCAGGTGTTGCAATAGATAAGGATTTGGTACCAGGCAAAAAATGATAAAAAGGCTTTTTTTCAATTGGATCGACTTGAGTTGCTATCAAATTTCCATAAACAAGTGTATATAGGCATCCATCTATGTTTTGCCTAACCTTACATAGACCATACTGTGATTCTTTTATATTGCATTTATGAGAACAAAGGTTACATACTACTTTATTACCATCAATTTTTTTATATAGCATTCCTTCTTTTTTCATTATACCCTCAATTTTTATTCTAAATAGTTAGAAACCTACTTTTAAATTTATTGTTTGAAAATATGACAAACCTAAAAAAACAGAAAAATAATTCATACACATGATTACAAAGACCATTATTCTTTTATTTTTAGCTGCTTTTATTCCTCCTATCATATATGTTATTTGGATTAGAAATACTGAAAAATACAACCGGGAAAAATGGCGTTCAATTTTTGTTTCATTTATTTGGGGTGCAACAATTGCAGTTGCAGCAGCTGTTGTAATTGAGATATTTTTAAATTATTCAATTGCTCCAAGCATTAACCCAAATAATTTACATATTTTTGCTGTAGTAATTGCTGCTCCTTTTGCCGAGGAGTTAACTAAACCTTTGGCTTTAAGATTAAGAATAGTTAGACGAGAATTAGTTGAACCAGAAGATGGTCTTATCTATGGTGCAGTTGCAGGTCTTGGCTTTTCAGCAACAGAGAATCTACTATATGGTTATGATTTTTTATCTGAAGGAATAATCATGTTTCTGATATTAATATCATTAAGAAGTATAGGCGGATGCCTGCTTCATGCTTCTGCAACAGCTTGGACCGGGTATGGTTATGGTAAAAAAATTATGAAAAGAACAGGTCTTTTGAGTGTTCTACCATATTTTGTTATAGCAATTTTTATTCACGCGTTTTATAACGGTGTTTTAGTATTCAAACAGATCGGAGCGTTAATTGGACTTTTCATAGCTCTATTTTTCTCAGTTATTTCTATAAGTTATATAAGGAAAAAAATAATTAAATTGGATAATCAAAATAGATAGATGATAAAATGGATAAAATAGCAGTACTTACAAGGGATTGTGCAGGCATAAATGCTTGTATACGCTCGATTGTTAGAACAAGTTATAAAAAAAATATTGATATAATTGGTATTAAAAAAGGATATGACGGCCTAATTGATCAAGATTTTATAAAACTAAATAGAAGGGATGTTTCAGGAATCATAAATCGCGGTGGAACTATTCTGAAAACATCAAGATCAGATAGATTTAGAACAATTGAAGGCCAAAAAAAAGCAGTAGAAAACCTTGAAAAAAACAATATTGATGGACTTATTGTTATAGGTGGTAATGGTTCACTTACTGGTGCTCATATTCTTTCATCCAAATATAATTTTCCTGTAATTGGCATTCCTGCTACAATTGATAATGATGTATCTGGTGTGGATCTTACTCTTGGTGCTGATACTGCTTTAAATGTAGCTTTAGATGCACTTGATAAAATTAGGGATACGGCTACAAGTCTTGAGAGAATATTTATAGTTGAAGTTATGGGTAGAGATTCTGGATATCTAGCTATGCAGGTTGCACTTGCTGGTGGCTGTGAAGAGGTGTTAGTTCCAGAGAAAAAAATAGATTATAAATTGATGTGTGAAGAAATTGTCGAGGGAAACAAAAAGGGTAAAGTCAGCTGGATTATAATTACTGCAGAAGGTGCTGCTAAAGCGTCTGAGATATCTGAATATATAAAAAGTAATACAGGTCTAGAGACCAGGATTGCTGTTCTTGGGCATATTCAGAGAGGAGGTAGACCGACTGCAACAGATAGAATAATGGGTGCTTGTTTTGGAAATTATGCTGTTGAAATGCTTAATTCAAATCATACTTGTGAATGTGTGTGTTATAAAAATAATGATGAACTAGGTTTAATACCACTAGAAAAAGCAATAGAACCTAAAAAGATAGATGTAGAAAAGTTATATCATTTACTTAAAGTTTTAACTTAAGTTTAAGAAGATTCTTTATGTATTTTTAATTTTTTTTAACTCTTGGATTGTTTTAATTTCTTAAAAACATTATTATTTTCTAAGTATAAAAATCAAATTCTTTTTATTTTTTTTATAAAAATGGAAACAACTGTTACAAAATAAAAAATATAGAAAACATTTATATTCTTATATTTTATTCTATACAA
>CAZKQS010000054.1:0-8060 GCA_964554985.1 uncultured Thermoplasmatales archaeon
AGAAATGTCTGTAAAATCATCTGTGAAAATCTCTCTCTTACCATTACCATCAAAATAACGAACCTCTTCATCAGTTTCTGTCTCACCCAAATCTAACCAATGACGGCCAGTATAAGCATCAATTGAGTTTGAAACACCGCTAATTGCGTTTTCTAGTATTCTTTCTTCGTGATCGGTCAGACTTCTTTGCAGAACGTCCTCGACCATTGCTTGATTTGTGTACATCTTTGCCCTTTATTATTTTGTGGATTATATCTTTGACGGTTAACATAATTTAAGTATAACATAATCGCAAATTAGTAATCCCAAGATTGATTTAATATTATTTTACTAATATATGTTTGATCTAACCCATATTCGTTAGCTAAATCTTGTTGTGTATATTCTCCAGTATTGTATTTTTTTCTTATTTCTTTAGCTTGTTCGAATGTTATTTTTCTTCCATTATTTAATAATTTATGTCTTTCGTTTTCACTATATGTTGCCCATTCTAAGTTATTTACTTTATTATTTGATTTATCCCCGTCTTTATGGTTAATGGTTCTTTTATTTTCTTCATTATCTAAAAAAACTTTTCCCACCAATCTGTGAGCATAAGTTTGTTTATATCGACCGTTTTTACACAAAGTTACTTTTTTATAACCTCTTCCATTATCCATCTGTTTCAGTATCTGTCCTTTAATAATCTTTATTCTGTCTAAACTCCTGATTCTACCTTTATTGCTTACTTGATAATATCCTTCATATCCTGGTATATCTTTCCAAACTTCTTTCATTAATAGCCTTTCACCAATGCTCCCCGTTCAACTTGCGAGAAAAACGGGGAGCATTAGTCGCAAGTTGATAATACTTTTATTATACAACAATCCCCCACGCTAAGGTGGGGGAATTGAAGTTAAGTAATTAGTTATTGACTAACTAATACTGCCGGCTACAAGTACACTATATCCTTCTGGATGCGTGTGGACTTGATTCATTCTCACCCTAGCTCTGATAGCCTGAGCGTCCTGTTGCATTAGGTTCAACAGTACATTGCCATCACTGTCAGTGATTACACCTGTATTGAAGAATTGTGTCTGCATTGGAACTCTCATTGAGAGAATACTGTTTCTCAGATCACCAAAGATCAAGAAGGGGTCACCATCCTCAATCTCAGTTAGAGAAGGCATCACCTCGGTTAAGGTGTATGGCATTCCCCAAATTGTGCCTGATACTCCGCCGTCAATGCCTGGTTGCCAAATGTGGCGACCATCATCATCTTTCATTCTCTGGATTCTACCCAGTAATGTTCTGTGTAGATAGAACCTACCATTGGCCATTGAAGGACTTGGCACGTCGTACATCATCTCGTTAAGAGCGTCTACGCCGTCAGATCCATCAAAAGCATCAATGTCTGCTCCGACTGAAAGTTGAGCTGTACCGGTAGCGTTTAAGATACCGTATACATCATCATCGGTGTCATTTTCCGTGAAGATCAACTCATCTTGTCGTTTAGCATTGGCGCGGGCAAATCTGTTTGTTAGATCTCCCCATAGGTCAATAGCACTATCTTCTAGTAAAGTGTCAGAGACAGGAACAATTCCCGTGTACTCTAAGTGAGTCAGGTTAAATTGTTCATATGAAGTCTCTTGCTTACTCTTGAGACCTAATTCGGAAGTCTTAACGAATTCCAAATCATCGCCACCTTTAATACCTCTTAGCGAGTTATTAGAGGTCCTGCGAACGTTAGCATAGCGAGCGGCTACACCGTATTCTTCCTCAAGTCTGGACACCTCTGCAATGAATTCCTCTGGAGGAATAATCGCACCGTTGTCATCAGTAGTCATGGCTTGTTTGCCAACTACATCAACGTATTCAGAGAAGTTGTTGGTAACTAACCCTTTAAACCATAATTTGGTTTTGTTTTCTTTGGTTAGCTCACCTGAGAACTTAGCCTTACGAGAGAAGTTGACGTTTTTCCTAGTCACCATTTTGTCTAGTGCGTCGGTTACTTTGTCAAGTTTTTCAGACAAGGTTTTAACCTCGTCTTCTTTTTCCTCTTTAGGCTCTTCCTTCTCCTCCTCAGGTTCATCCTCTGGAAGTACGTCTTTATAGACTGCTACTTGAGCCTTTGATAATTCATCTTTGTGTTCGATAAGGAAGGCTCTTTCCTCACCATTTAAGTCTTCCGGCTTCTTGGCCAGAATTTCTTTTAATGTCATTTCTAATCCTTTCTGCCTCTCGGCAAATAATTCAAGGTCTTTTTCTTTAATTAAGCCCTTGCTAACTGCTAAAGCTAACGCTTCTGGGTTGGCTGGAATTGGTACAGATGAGTGTTCGATCATCTCAGCCTTGGTGTACCTATTCTCGTCCATTTCCTTTGGAATAAACCCAATAGAAAACGCCTTCATAAACCCACCCTTATACAATTTGTAAATCTTGTGAGCAAATGAGTCTTCATTAATTGCGAATTGAATTTTTGCAACTAATTTGCCCTTACTTTTTCTAATACTCAAAGTTTTACCAATTGGCGGTTGTGAATAATCATGAGCCCATAAAACAACGGGGTTTTGCATATACTTGGATGTATCCAAGCCTTTTAATTCCAAAACTTCACCGTGTCTGTCTTCAGACTCAGAGGCTACTATCGCCTCAATTATTCCTTCACCTAAGTCTTTAGCTTTAGTGATTGTAAGTAATGCTTTATTCATTAGCTTACGAATACAACGTTTGAATCATCAGCACTGTCTTCATCAACCAAGGCTGTGAAGGTGACCTGATAGACTCTTTCGTTTTCAACTTGATATAAAACCTCTACTGGAGAGGTTGGAACAGCGTTGCGGAATGTCCAGCTTTCAGTTCCATCAAAAGGAGTGAGTACAACCTCATTCCCTGTAACTTCTCGTCCGGACAGACCTCCAATCTCAAGGTTACTTCCACCGGTTGTAGAACCAGCGATTGCTCGCTTTAAATTCTCAAGAGTGGTTTCAGCCATTGTGATCTGAACTGTTACCTCATATCCAAGGACAGAGGCTTTAACTGGGGTTGTGCCCCATTTGCCCGATTGGTGTAAGTGAACGTTAGGCTCAACGGTCACAACCACACCTTCTGGGGTCGTGTGTCCAACATCTTGGCTGTTAACTTCAAGTTCACCAGCACCGATGTGGAAATTTTCAAATCCTGCCATTTTTTATCCTTTCAGACACAAAAAAATCCGCTTTAGTAGCGGACTCAATGGTCTCAAATTACTAGTTGTGGGACTCTAAGGTCTCAGAAGAAGCTCTTGGCTTTCTAATTACATTATTACAGACTTATCCTGTAATGTCAATTTTCCTTGACTATCTCATCTCTTAACTTTAATTTCTCTACAAACTTATCAAGGGATTGGGTTGTTACCTTAAACTTAACTATCCGACCGCACCGGCCGCATTTAACCTCACCAACACCAAAATCTAATTTCATTAGTAATCTGCCGCAATATTTACAACGTACTTCAATCATACTTTCCTTATACTAACACATATCTTTTGATGGCTTATATTTGTGTTAATTTTTTGATTTTCAATTTCTGTATCCGAATCTATATGCTCAATGCCTACAGATGGCTTAGTGCTTTGTATCCCAACATTTGGTTTTAAACTTTCAACACTCACATATATGCCCTTGGTGTCTGTCCATTCTCTAAGTAATGAATCAGCAGTATGTGAAAGCTCAAAAATACTCTTAAGCGAACTATCTGTTGTATGATCTTGAGTTAACTGTCCTCTCAGTAGTGAATCTACCTTATGTTCTATCGTTTCTCTTAATGTTAAGTGTGAATCAGTTGTATGCTCTAGCTCCTGTCTAATTGACAACAAACTGTCAGTTGTATGTTCTAAACTTTCAACTGTTCTTAAGAGTGAGTCTGTAGTATGTGAGACAGTATCGGTTAACTTTTCCCTTAATAATGAATTGGTAGTATGTTCTAGGGTTTCGGTTTTGATTAAATAAGAATCTGTTGTGTTGGTTAACTGCTCTGATAATCTCAGCAGAGAATCGCCTGTATGCTGTAATTCTTGTCTTACAGCTAGCAGTGAATCGGTCGTGTGATCTAGCTGGTCAGTTTTTCTTAAAAGCGAGTCGGTTGAATGTTCAATGGTTATTACACCAGTTTCAGCCAGTAGAGAATCGGTTGAGTGTTCAACTGTCTTGCTTGACCTTAAAACAGAATCACCGGAATGAGTTAAGTTATTAGTAAATCGCAGTAAAGAATCGGTGGTATGTTCTAGCGCTCTTGTCTCTTTAAGTAAAGAATCTGCTGTATGCTCTATGGTGCTAACAAAGTGAAGTAGAGAGTCTGCAGAATGTTCTTTGGTGAACTTGCCCCTTAATAGTGAATCAGAGCTGTGGGTTAACTGTCCTATATGTTTTAGCAGTGAGTCTGTTGAGTGTGTAAAATCGTTTGTTTGTTTAATGAGAGAATCGGTCGTATGTTCAATCTGATTGACAGTTCTCAGCAGTGAATCAGTGCTAGTGCTAACAGTCAACTCTTGCTTGGCTCTAAGTAATGAATCAGTAGAATGTTCTAAACTTTGTATAGCTCTAAGTAGCGAATCGGTAATATGTTCTAGTTGTCCAGCTTCAACAGCCTTTAAGTAAGAATCAGTAGAATGAGTTTTTTCTATTTGATCTCTCAAATTTGAATCAGTCGCATGGGTTAGGGCTTCAGTTGCCCTTAATAAACTGTCTGTCGTGTGGGTTATTGATTGAATTGTCTTTAGCTGTGAGTCGGTACTGTGGGTTAAGTCAAACCTACTCTTTAAGTATGTATCTGTAGTGTGTAATTGTTGCTCAATCGTTTTGACTAGTGAATCAGCGGTGTGTGATAGAGTCTTAATTTGTCTTAGCAGTGAATCTGTAGTGTGAACTGTTGCGACTACTTTTCTAAGTAAAGAGTCATTAGTGTGGGTTAAAGTTTGTTGACCCCTAAGTAAAGAGTCTGTTGTATGCTCTTTTGTTTCTCGTATTTTTGTAAATGAATCTGTGGAATGACTAATCGTTTCTATGGTTTTGAGTAAACTGTCAGTTGAGTGTGTGATCTCATTTACAGTTTTAAGCAAGCTGTCTGTCGTGTGTTCTAATTGATTGACCGTTTTAAGTAATGAGTCAGTCGTGTGCTCTGCTGTTTGTTGTTTGCGAAGCAGTGAATCGGCAGTGTGTGTTAAGTTAATTTGTGCAGTTAAGAATGAGTCTGTGGTATGAGAAAGCGTGTTTTGAGTCTTAAGTAGGCCATCTGTACTATGTTCGCTAGTTTTCCTTGCTCGTACCAGAGAATCAACGCTGTGAGAGGCTGAAAAACGGCTTTTTAACAATGAGTCAGTAGTATGAGTATTAGTAAATTGCCCTCTAAGTTGAGAATCTGTTGAATGTTGCTTAGTTTGTTGTGTTTTTAGTAGTGAATCGGTTGTATGAACTAAAGTTTGACTAATTCTAAGCAGTGAGTCGGTTGTGTGCTCTATTGCATTAGTTAATCTAAGCAATGAATCGCTAGTGTGGGTTAAAGATTCTCTAGCTTTTAGAAACGAGTCGGTTGTGTGTGAATCGGTATTTTTTGATCTTAAAAATGAATCAGTTGTATGAGATTCGGTATTGCGAGTTTTAAGTAAAGTGTCTGTGTTGTGATATTTTTCTAATGTTTGTAGGGTTTGCCCCAAAGTAAGTCCACCTATTGCAAAACCACCAAATGGACCAATGCCTAAACCTCCCGAGGGTTGAACATCTGGTGTTATAAAAGAATCAGTTGAGTGAGATTTTTCTTGCGTTAAAAATCTAATGTGGGAATCTGTCGAATGATCTAAAGTATTTTGTGATCTTAAAAATAAATCAGTTGAATGACTTATAGTAGGTGATGGAAGGGTATAATATACCTTTAGATGTCCTGTATAAATTCTTGCAAAAGCTTGGCCATCATATTGACCCCTTCTAATTCTAGTTATAAATTCTATACCATCTATTGTTGAACCACTTGGTATATCAAAACTATATCCTGTTAATTTTATATATTTAGTTATAGCCCCATAAGGGTCGCCACTGCTGTCATAACCCCTTGAGCTTATAACAACACCAAAATTAGACGCATTAACATCCGATGAAGTTAGAGAAACACCCCATGTATCTGAAGAACCCCCCCTTGTAAGATAATCACTTAAACCTGGATAGTATTGAGATAAAGCTTTATTATTACCAGTTATACTTCCATTTTTTACAAGTCTTACACTATAATCTTTAAAATTCCACTGATCACTTGGTATTCCATGACTTTCTGCATAGTCATTTGTATCAGTACTCCAAATTGCACCAATATCACTCCAATTAGTAGTACCAACTGTTGAGTCATTAACCCCAGAAGATGGTGCTTTCTGTGAACTAGCCATTCACCCACTCCTCACCCTCATCTTTATGAATCTCTACGGGTTTGAAAAATGGGTGTTTTTCATCAAACCGCCCCGCAACCTCAACACGTCCATCAGATTCAAATACTGCCAAAATACCCTGGTAGTTTTTACCGTTTACAGTTTCTTGTTTACCTATGATGTGAATTGTCTCAATTTTTTCACCGGCACGCATTAAAACACGTCGCCGCCAAATAAGCCGTTGACCTTTGAAGAATCTAAGTGAAACGATGCGGTCGTCATCATCCCACAACTCAAAAGAGTGTAATTTTTCACGTTCTATATCATTATAAGCGTTTTTCTTTCCAGATGGTTCGATCTGGTCTAAGTGTGTTCCGTCTGTGTAGACAGCTTTCCATTGCATTGTATTGCCCTTCTAGCATTGTATTGCTAGTTTAATTTATTTAAGACGAAGTATCGTCATATTGCCAAGTGAAAGTTTCTTGACTTGTTGCTCCTGAATCTGCAGTACTAGCAATTACCATTTGATAGACAAATAGTTGTCCAACATCGCCGGTGGTTGCAGCTGAGCCAGTAAGTGACTTGGGTGATGCAGATGTAAAGCCAAATACATCAGTTGGTGCGGCGGTTAGTTCTGTGTTGTTGGTGGTGTTTAGAATATCGCCTGTTTCACCCTCTGTACCAGTTGCTTGAACGTATCCATCAGCACTGTTTCCAACACAAGTTACACCTGTGCCAAATCCATTTGATCCATCAGAATACCACTTAATATTGTCTACAGTTCCGCCACTTATAGCGTCAACTGAAAGACCTGTATTTACCCAATAAGAGTAATTACTTCCAGCGTCAGGAATTAGAATAGAGTTAGTCGTTCCTGCTATAGAGTGTGCGTCCTCTGCGTTTGCTCTGGTATTTATATCGGTTATATCAGTTTTGGTTTCAGATCCAGAAGTTCCTGTCCAACGCCTGATTGTTACTGTTGCTGCCATTTAGGCCTCCTTTTATGTAGTTCTTAATGTGACGTCTTTTTTGACGTAGAATTTATCTCTTATAGTTGATGATATCATACTCGTTGAATCTTTAAACTGAACATCATAAAAATACCGACCTTCTGGGATATCTGTTTGCTCACTGCTTAAGACCAATCTAGCAACACCAGTCTCAGGTTCACTAAACTCTGTTATTTCTTCTGTAATCAAAGCGTCATCGTCATCATCAGATAAACTTTCTTTGACGGTAAAAAAAACAGTACCATCAGTTAAATCAATTGGATCGCCATTTATATCGGTAAATGTGAGCTCAAATTGCTCATCATCACCTCTGATTATTTCAATTGTCATTATTATCCTTTAAGTCGCTAATTTGTTCTAAAATTTCTTTAGCTTCTTTAGTACGTTTATCCATCTCGTCGTATTTTTCTTCTAAATGGTCTAGTTTAAAAGACCTCATCTGTTCCCTGTTGACGGGTAGTATCGTACACCTGCAATTTGGATGCAAAGGGGGGTGTTCTACATCCTCATAATCAGCTACAAATGATCCCCCATCTATTCCGCCCACCACTTCACCTTGATTAACAAAGTTAGTTTCTAAATTTACAATTTGACCATTAAGCGGTTGGCAAAATTCACAAGCTCCTGGGTTGACCATCCACTCTTTACCGACTACCGAGGGGAGATGTTGCATTGCCTC
>CAZKQS010000055.1:0-7996 GCA_964554985.1 uncultured Thermoplasmatales archaeon
CAGGGTTCTTTTCTCAATATTTTCGAGGGTGGGAAATAATTTCGGGACTACACACAAAAAAATAAAGAAAAGAAAAATTTTATAAAATAATAAGTTTTTATAAACATTATAACAATATTTTGGAGAAAAAACAATGATCGAATGTAAATCCGAAGAAAATAAAATTAAATGTAACTGTACTTATCCATGTGATAAAAAAGGAATGTGCTGTGAATGCATACGTTATCATCTTAGCAGAAAAGAACTTCCAGCATGCTGCTTTCCAGATGATGTAGAAAAAAATTACGATAGGAGTTTTGAAAAATTTATTGAAGTTTATTCAAAATAAAAAAAGAAAAAAATTATTTTTTTGTCAACGTCATAAATGGTACATTGTTTGTCTCTAAATTCAAAGTACTACCATTATTTGTAAAACTATAATCATATGAACCAGTACTAAAATCATAACCAGTTTGTTCAACAGTTATTTTTAGTTTTCCATTTTCAACTTTCCATGTACCAATTTTAATATTGTTGGATCCTAAAGTTCCCATAACTACGTTATAATCAAGTGTTTTATCGCTATTGAAAATCCATTCATATGTATATGTACCAAAGCCAACATCTGCTTCCCAGGTACCTACAAATTTTCCTTCATCTGAAGCAAATCCTCCACCGCCTAAAACCAATATTAAAACAATAGCAATTACCACAACCGCGACAACTACAGCAGCAATAATTCCAAAAAGTTTCATATTTGATTTTCTAGGAGGAGTATGTTGGATTGAAGTGTTTTGATAAGTTTGTGCAGTTTCTTGATTTGCATTTAGCTTTTTATTTACTTTATTCATCTCATTTGATTGTGGCACCTGAGCTATAGCGATTTTTGCACCGCAACTTGTACAAAAATTTGCACCCTGTTTAAGGGGAGCGCCACATTTTTCACAATTATCTGGCATAACTATTCCTCAAAACTTTTATAAAAAGAATAGTGAAGCATTAGTTAACTATTTCTAAATTATTTTTTTACCCTGAAAAAATTTGAGCAAAAAGTATTTGGCCGAGAATTACAGTCAATGAAAAAACAAATATTGAAGTTGGCATCATTTTTCCAAGTGAATACATATATGTTGCTTTGTCATCTCCTTCATCTATTCCATTTGTAAATCTAATAATTAGAAAAATTAGTTCCAAAATATAGATTCCAATAACTAAAACAAAATACTCAGGTCTAACATTTTCTAGTGTGAAAGTATCTGTAACACCAGGTAATCCTGATGCTGCATTTAGAGCTGAACCTGACGGCATTTTATCTGAAATCCCCCGAATAATATTTGATATAAGTTTTGTAATTGATAGTGTGACACCACCTATAAGTGGTGCAAATACAGCAACTGTTGATCTAAGTGTTGATGTGAGTGAAAAAAGGTTTTCTTTTATCTTTTTTTCAACTTGTTGAAGTGCTTTTAAGTGATCAGCTATTTTAATTATTGATATACTTACAGCTAGTTGGCTTTTTTGTATTCCTTCAACAAATAGCCTCATTATTGCCTTTATCCTATCTGAATAGACATGTTTAAGTGACCCATATTCATCATTAAACATTGATTCTTTTAGATTTGTGTGCATAGCTGTCAAGTTATAGCCTGTTTTACTAAAAACTTCAGAAATTTTTGATCCTTTCATTGTGTGTGCTGCATACATAAAACTTTCTTCAGGTGATTTTTCCTCAGATATTCTTTTACCAAGAATGTATAAAGCATCGCTGAATTCTCTTTCAATTTGTTTTATGTCATCTCTAACTTTTTTATATGGTCTATACACACTTAATGTATATGATGTAATAGTAACTGCAAAACCCCAAACTATGAAAAGAGTAACTGGAAAATATGAGTTAAGTCCATCTGGATCTATTATAAAGTTTAAAAAATTGTTATCTGTACCACTAGTAAAAACTAATGGAAGAATCATAAAAAAAATACCAGGTAATGCAACAATTGATCCAAATATTATTGAAAGAGTAAGCCTTCTTTTTTTATTAATATTTTCTAAATAAGGGTGATTATTAGATATATTTGGTGGGTTAAAAGTGGCCGGTCTTTGTAAAAGAATTTTTCTTGTATATAAAAAAACAAACAAAGGAAGGAGTATATCATATAAAAAAAACACTTGAAAAATAGTTATTTTCAATCCCACTAGCCCTGCTGCTGGAAGCATAGCTACTAGAGCAAGTGGTATCATTATCCCTATTGAATAAATTACCATAGCTGGTTGATGAAGTCTATTTGCAAACTTGTTCATCATTTCCTGAGTTCCATCTAATGCTACATCAAGAGCTCTATTGAGAGTTATATTTCTTGATGCCTCGTCTCGTTCTTGAACAGAACTTCTGATTAGATGTAGAGCTCTTTTGAAATATTCGCTCCATTTACCCCATTTATTTGCAAAAGTTGTTAATGCATCATCTATACCACAGTATATTCTTATTTCCATATCCCATAGCATTTTTCTAAAATCCTTTGCAAGCTGAGTATTTGACTCAGAGGCAGCAAATTTAACACTGTTTTCAAGGTTAGGAACTAGTTTAATATACATTACTAGATAAGATAAAATCTCAGGGATATCGCCCAATGAATGAATCTTCAGATATTTTGCATGTGTCTTTGGATAATTAATAACCAAATTCATTAACACTATTGGCACAATGATTGTTATAAATAACATTAAAATTAGTGTTAGAATGTCTATTTCATATATGTTAGCTCCATATACTAAAATTATAGATAAATCAAGTAAAAATAGACATATAAAAGATAAAAAAGCAGTAACATATCCAAATAATAGTACATCATATGTTGATATCTCAAGACCGGTAAAATTCAAATTTTCAACATAATCTTTGTTAAATGTTTTTTCTATTTTTTCTTTTGTTTTTTCGTTTTTCTTAACCATCCATTGAAAATGTTTTTTTGAAAAATTCATGAATTTTATGTAGTTATGTTCTTGTGTCATATTATACTCTCAACATAGTTTTTAAACCATTTTTCCCAGTTGTTTTTTATATTGTTGTAATTGACAGAATTATCATGTCTTTTGCTTTCCTCAATAAACATCCAAAAAGCATTGTTTGCATCACGGTTTGCTTCAGCTTCAAGTAAAATTGGTTTTTTTTCTGCTTCTTCAACTATCCTTTTTTTTATTTCTGTTCTAAGTCTAATGTTCTGAAGGGATTTTTCTACAGAAATACCCCATTTCTTTGAAATATTTTCAATTATTTGTGACTGCCCCATATCAAGTAAATCAGTTGATCTAAGTTGATCTATTGATGCATTATACAGCATTGTATCCTGAAATACTTTATCTGGATCAGGTCTTTCTGTCCATCCTGTTTTTGTAATTTCAGATATTTGAACGACCCTTCTTTTTCTTTCAACTCCTCCTTCAACTCTTATTGGTGCAGCAATTACTACTGCATCAACTGCTTTAAAAGAAGTTGATGGAACACCTATATCATATACTACTCTTTCATATACATCCCGAGTTGTTGATCCATGTATTGTACCCATTATTAGGTTTCCAGCTGCACCAACCCTCATTGCTTCAAACAATACTTTTGCTTCAACTCCTCTTACTTCACCAATTATTAATACTGATTCACCAAGTCTTAGAGCAGTTCTAAGTGCCTCGGTAGGACTTATCTCAGTTGATGCTTTACTAGCACCAATAGATTTAGTGATAAGCGATTGTATTTTATAACCATGATTTTGAAGAATCTCAACAGGGATTTCAGGAGTGTCCTCAATTGTTAGAACTCTAAATCTCTGAGGTATTTCAAGCATCAAAGCATTTAGTAGTGATGTTTTACCTGCACCTCTACTTCCAGCAATTAGTAATGAAGCTTGACCGTCTACAAGATAACTTAAAAAACCAGCTGCATCAGCTGAAATCATCTTGTTTTTTATAAAATGAGTTAGAGTCCAGGGTTTTTGCCTGTGTCTCCTAAGTGCAAAAGCAATGCCTTTTGGAGTGAGAGGTTTTGATATCGCTGCAACTCTAGTGTGATATGCCTCCAGATCCATATCTAAAACGGGTGATGCCTCTGAAAAAGCTCTACCACTAAGCGTTCTAAACCGTGATGCAATTGCATCTATGTCACTATCTGACAAAAATATGTTAGAAGTATATTCTTCTCCATCGACCACTACATGAAGAGGGTTGTTTACAACTGGAGCGTTTACATATACATCCTGGATTCTATTATCAAGTAAAAGATCTTCTATTATTCCAAAACCAGCAGTATATCTAGAAAAAACATCTGATAGATAATCTATTCTTTTTATATCTAAATCCATCTTTTCTTTGTTTATAAAATCCGTAATTATTTTTTTACCTAGTTTCTGAAAATATTCTCTTGCTGATTCTGCATCCATAAAAGATGCATCTTTTGGTCTGTGGTTTGAAAGATATGCTCTTACTTTTTCAAGTAAAAAAAGTTCCTCTTGAGGAAGTTCATACTCTGAAGGTATTACAAAATATAATTTTTCAGGTCTTGATTTTAAGGTATAGTACGTAACATTCATGGGCCTTCTTCCATCTCGTGTCACTTCATATGATTCTAAAAATATTGCATCTGGAGGTGGATCAAGTTGGATATATGAATCGATAAATCCAGGTCTGACATATGGCCTGATATAATTTCTATAAAATAGTTCTCTATCTACATTATTGTTTTTAATATGTTTTTGTAGGTTCGCCTTAGAAAGCATTTCATTTATTATTTTTTTGAACTCTTCATTGCATTTTTCACAATAACTATCATTGATTGGTTTTTCCTGGTAATATTTTTTTAAAAAAAGAAATGCTTTGAATGGATCATTTTTTGATAGTTCAATTATTGTTTTTATATTATTGTATCTTTTTAGATTACATTCTCTGCATTTTTCTTTGTTTTTACTTGGGAGTTTCAAATTGGCATATGCTTTAATGTTTTCTAAGAAAGTGTTTAAGTCTGCAAGTATTTTTAGTTCTTTACCTTGAAAAACTTTTACATATGCATGATTTAATATTAGTCTACTAATTGTATTTTCTGTCTGAAGTATTTGAAAAATATTTTTTCTACAGGTTTTATCAAAAATTGTTGAATTTCCAAGTTTACAGTTTCTGCAATTTATGATTATTGTCTTATTACTTGATCTTCTAATACTATTATACGGACAGATTTTATCTGGCATATACTTTCCCCATAAAACTAATTTAATCTTTTAATTGGATTAAACCCAGATATTTTGTTATAACTGTTATGTATCAATTTACAGCAATAAAAACCAACTTTTGTTATCATTATAACATAAAATATTTAATGATACATTAAGATAAAATCTCATTAATTTTAATAGTGAGAGGATTAAGTGTTAGAAAATACAAATAATTTATCTGGTGTAACTGATAAAAACTATGTATTAGGCAGAAGAAAAAAATCTGATAAAGGCCGACTTAACATCGGAAGGTATTATGCTCTTGATGGATCACTTGGTTCAAACGTTTATATTGATATTTTAAGGCCACATATAACATTGATATGTGGGAAAAGAGGATATGGTAAATCATATACAATAGGAGTTTTAATTGAAGAAATTGCTAAAATTGAAGAAGAAGTAAAAAACAATCTTGGAGTGGTTATATTTGACACTCTTGGGATATACTGGACAACAAAATACAAAAACAAAGAAAATTTAAATGAAATCAAGAAATGGAATAAAAAACCTGAAGGTTTTGATATAAACCTTTTTGTTCCAAAAAATCTTGTTAAAGAATACAATGCCAATAATATTGATGTAGATAGTTTCAGTATTAGGATATCTGAGCTCTCCTCTTTTCATTGGTGTGAATTATTTAATGTCAAACCAACAGATCCATTGGGTATTGCAATAACTCGTTCTATACTTTTTTTAAAGGAAAATAAAAAACTCTACGATATTTCTGATATACTTAATTTCATAAGAAAAGATCATCGATGCAGCTACCATGTGAAATCTGCTGCTGAGAATTTTTTTAAAAATGCAAAGTCATGGGGTATTTTTGATAAAAAAGGAATTAGTATAAATGAATTTGTTAAGCGTGGAGTAATAACAGTTCTTGATATAAGTCAACTTTCTGATTCAAAAATAAAAGATATTGTTTCTTCGATAATTGGGAAAAAAATCTTTGAAGAAAGAGTGAAATCAAGGAAAATCCATGAACGAAAAAAGATGGGTTTGAAAATTGAGGGTGAAGGCATTCCAATGGTATTGCTAGCAATAGATGAAGCCCAACTTTTTCTACCGAATCATAAAAAAACTCTTGGAAAAGATGTTTTTATAGATCAGTGGATGAGGCAGGGTAGACAACCTGGTCTTTCAATTGTTATGGCAACCCAAAGACCTAGTGCTCTCAATCAAGAAGTGCTTTCTCATAGTGATATAATTATTTGTCATAGGCTTACTGCTCAAGAAGATATAGATTCTTTATCAAAGATTCGTCCTACCTATATGCATGGAACAATCAGAGAAGCAATTAAAAAAGTAGGTGACAAGAGAGGTGTTGGTCTTATTGTTGATGATACCTCTGAATCCAGTCACATAATAAAAATTAGACCTCGCCTTAGTTGGCATGGTGGTGCTGAATCCTTAGTAATTGAACCATCGAGTTGAAAATTTATGAGAAAATTAAATGAGATAGCTACAGATATGATCCCGATTAGATTAATTATTAGTATTACAGTTATTGTTGCAATTTCGATTTTATTTTCTTTTGGTTTTTTTAGTTTTGCAGTAACTGTTTCAGAAAATGATGTAGGTTCTCAAATAAATTATCTATTATCAAATACTGATACAATGATTGCTAGTGGTTTTGCTAGAGACATATATGAGCCAGATTGTTCAGATGGGACTAAAAGAAGTATTTCTTTTAATTTACCTGATAATATTATGTATCTATCTTTTGGTTGTGATCCTGACATTGATAATAATGGAATATTAGAATCTAATCTAATGGAAGAAGGAAATGTTATTTTTTATAGAGTTTCAAATGGAAACAAAAAAGTATTTTGGCTTGATTCAGAAGTTAGGTTTAGAGAAGGAGAAATTAAAGATGGAAAATGGTTAATAAATAGTCCTGATCAAGGATTCATCATAAGAAACAGAGGGAAAACTACTGTTGTTTTTGAACTCGTTGAAAGATTCAATGAAAAATATGTTTTAATTCAATCTAATGATAACATTGATTAAACTTTTATAAATCTTGGATCGTTTTTTGCCATTTTTATTGCTCTAAGAGCGCTTTTTTCTTTGTCTTTTATCTCAAGGATTATATCAAAATCATATTGTTTTGTTTTACTTAAAAAATTTTTAAAATCATTTAGATCAATTGTTTCAGCATGTTTTCCTTTTTTCATATCTTTTTCTTGACTGCTGTAATCAATCATAGGTATTCCATCTTTACTATCCCATGTTTTACTAATCTCTTTTATTCCATCAACAGTTCTTTCATTATTATTTAGGATTTTATGATGAAATACATCAAAAAGGATAGGAATCTTAGTTTTGCTTGATAAAAATAGACAGTCCTTTAATGAATAAATCCTATCATCGTTTTCTATTACTAGTCTCTTTTTTATTTTAGTATCTAATTTTTTGTAGTTATCTATAAACCTTTGGATTGATTTTTCTTTATCACCATACGCTCCACCTAGATGCAACTGTATCTTTGATGTTTTATCAAGATTCATTAAGTCAAGTACTTCAGCGTGATACATCAACTCTTTGATGCTTCGTTTTACAACTTCCTTTTTATTTGAGTTTAAGACTATAAATTGATCTGGATGCATTGATATTCTGATGTTATTATGTTTGATTATTTGGCCTAGTTCAAAAAAATCCTTTTTGAAATGTTTCTGCCAAAAAAAAGTACAAACTGGATGGGATGATGCAAGCATCTAATATTGACAGTACTTCAGTCAACAGTTCGTCGTTCCGTCGCT
>CAZKQS010000056.1:0-7882 GCA_964554985.1 uncultured Thermoplasmatales archaeon
TTCAACCTTTTCATTTAGGTCACTTAAAAGTAATTAATTATATTCTTAAAAAATATGATAGAGTTGTAATTGGAATTGGTTCATCACAATATAAAAATACTTGTGAAAATCCTTTTAGTTCTAATGAAAGAAAAGAAATGATTAAAAGAAGCTTAAATGAGGAAAACATAAATAGTTATGACATAATTGAAATACCAGATATCCATGATCCACCAAAATGGGTTGATCACGTCTTATTTATTTATTCAGATTTTGATGTTGTATTTACTAATAACCCTTTTACTAAAAAATTATTTGAAGAAAAAAACATAGAGGTTAAAGATACACCTATTTTTAATAAAAAGAAATATTCAGGTAAAGAAATAAGGAGGAGAATATTAAACAATCAAGAATGGTCTGAATCTATACCATCATCTGTTTTTAGATATATAAAAGAGATAAATGGAATTGAAAGAATTAAAAAAACCTTAGATTAAATCTTTTTTTTATAAAATCAATGATTCCTCCAAAAAATGCAATTAATGAAGCAATTATACATAGATAAAAACCGGTTCCTAAATTCCAATTAGCATACATCTCTATAGTTTCCTCAGTTGGTAAAGATACATTTAAACTCCCTTTCCCAGTTAAACTTCCAAGACTTAACTCTGTTATTTTTGACATCCCAAAAATAAAAGCAGCTGCCACAATAATCAAAAATAGAGCACTTGCAACTATTAGAATCATAGAATACCTTTTTTTTAGTAAAATATTTGGAACAAAGCTAAAACCTATTAAAATAAGTCCTGAGACTACAACAATAAGCAGTATAAACAAGAAATCTATAAAAATATCAGGTATTGTAGATAGATCATAATGTATTTCATTATCAATCGTTATTTTTTCAATCATAACTTGAGGATATATGAAAACATCTGTATCTTTTGTTGTTTCAGCTTCTTTGTTAAGGGCATTTAGACTCCACCAAGGCTGGAATATTGAAATTAAAATTAGACCCATAGCAATTAACTTTAAAAGTGTATTTAAACTGATTTTTTTGATTATAAAGATAATAATCATTTGTAATATAAAAATAATTGTTAGTGCTGTTACAAGAAATGGGATTATTGTTCCGATACTTGTAACAACCTTTATTTGTTTATCATTTGTTAAAACAATATTTTTAAAACCGATTATTTTTTCATCAGATAAAACTCTTATTTGATATTTACCAGGAGGTAAGAAAACATATCTACTTTTTTCCATTCCATTTGCTACTTCTCTATTTTTCCTATATATCCTAATTGTTTTTTTCTCTGATAATTTATTTCCATTAGAATCTAAAATATCAATATCTAATTTAAACAACGCATTGAAATCAACGTCAATTTCTTTATCCTTGTTTTTTATAACAATATCTTTAGTTTCAGAATAACCTGCATAAGAAACATGTAAAGTATAATTTGCTGGAGGAAGACTTAAAAAACTATATTGTCCAACTCCTTTTTCATCGGGATGTATTTCATTTTCAGATGAAATCTCTTTACTTGTCAAATATGGCTTGATATCTACACCAGGTGGAAAACCTAGATTATCAAAAATATTTATTGTTAAATCATAGAGGTTTATAATTTTATGAATATTGTTTTCTAAAAAACCTATTTTTTTATCAATTAATATATATCCTTTGTATTTTCCTATCACTCTGTATTTATAAAAAATGTTTATAGGTGCTGTAAAACACATATCTGTTGAGTTTCTAAAAATATATTCATCGATAACAGTTTCATTTTTATAAAGAGATAGTTTCAAATTTTTAATAACTTTATTTTTCTGGTCTGAAACATGTAAATTAATATCTTTTGGCCATGTACAAAAAACTCTTAAAATCTTATCATCATCTATTTCAACAGTGCTAACTCCAATGTATAACTTAATATCTTTTCCAATATCTCTATATATTTTTACTAGATATCTTCCTTTAGCTAGTTTTGGAAATTTAATTATTGGTGGCCCCAATAATGGCTTTTTTGTTTGTTCTATTTCTAAAAGTTCATCATCTTTATATAACTCAGCGTAGACTGATGTAAGTTTAATTCCTGTAAGATTTGCTAAAAATGGGTGTGACAAAATCCTGCCTGTTAATCTTGGCACAACAGTCAGGGTGTTGATTTTTTGTTCTTCTTCAATTTTTCCCTCATCGTATTCTTTTCTAGTCTTTATTAATCTGTGGTAATGTTCAGCTTCTTCAGCAACACTTGGATATCCTCCTTCTTCAGATATAAAAAATTCTGCGTCATATTCAACGGTTAAACCATTTCTGATCTTAAGATCATGTGTACCTCCTTTTTCATAAGAGTTTCTGCCATAGTTAATTGCAGCATAATCAATTTCAGCACCTAAAGCATCCATATATTCATTTACCGCTACTTTCATTTGGATGCCATCTCTATCTTCTTTGCTGTCTTTGATAATATTTTTGTTAGATGCTAATATTATTGCTTGAGCCTTACCAACGTCCCCTTCATCATATGAAAACCATGCTTTTTCACCAAGATCACAATCATATGTATAAGGAATTATCCATTCTCGTTTTTTTCCTTCTGGGTTCTGATTCATTAAGTATTCACGAATTTTTCCATCTTTTCTATAAACATGGATATAGGGGAGGATTTCCCCAAATCTCATTTGTTCAATTTTTTCACTTTTTGATTGATATGATATTATTGCTCCATATCTTCCATCAACATCCACTACTCCTTCGACATAATCGTCTTCAAAGACTTCGTGCTTAACATGTACATTTAACCTTTTGTCTTTGGTTGGGCAATAATAATATTTATAAACATTTGAGGTACGGAGATTTTTTTCTTTTGATTGACTTATTATCTTAAACTCTACCATCAGGTTTCCATCTTCAAGAATCTGTTTAGCCACAAGTTCTTCATCAGAGGATATTTCATCCTCAAATTCAGGTCCTTTATGATAAGAAAAACAAAAAGATGCAATGTTATCTGAATTAAGAATATCAAAATCTTTTGTTTGGGGTTTTAATTTTACAACTGTTTGAGAAAGTCTTCTGTGAATAACCTTTCCTTTTTGTCCTACTCCAAAAACACAAAAACCATCTTCAGTAATCTTATAATAATCACCCTCTGCCTTTATCCCTGAAATTGGTTCAAAATAATAATATGAATCTTCAATTTGAATATGGTCTTTATAACTAGGAACTTCTTTTTTATTTTCATCATAATAAACAAAATATCTTTCTTTACCGTTTGCAATTTCTGGTATCAAAAATACGATTCCACATTTGTTGATATGAAGAGAACCATCTGATTTTTCTAAATCATATATTTGTGATTCTAACTCATGCCACTTTTTTCCATCCCAGCAGCAAATACGAACAGAATGTTCTTCTTCATTTTTTGCCCAACATGGGTTTTTAAATTCAAAGGATATATCAATTGGTTGAAATTCAGCAGTTTTCTCATTAGTTTTTATTGGAATATTTATTTCTTCCCGGTAAGAATATTCTTTGTTCCATATTGGAATATTATCATCTGCACTAATTAACGGAAAAGATAAGACTGATATAAATTGAATTAAGATTATCATACATACTACATATTCTTTTCTTAACATTTATTCAGCCCGGGAATTATTTGAATTATAATTTTTTACTTATAATAATAGTTTATTTAATTATGTTATAAATGTTTCTGTAAAAATTTATAAATATCGTCGTAAATTATATAATGCTGAAAATTTATGGGGAAAAACATTAAAATCAAGGTAATTTTATTATTTATATTAATATTTTCAAGTTTTTTTTCAGGTTGTATCAATAAAACAGAGGAAGTAAATTCAATTAAAAATTATGAAAAAGATTCTTTTGTAAGTGTTGCTGCGCCAAATAATGCATATTTTAATGAAAGTATCAATTTTGGAGTTGTAAAAAACAATAAAAATGAAAATAAAATATTATACTACACTTGGGATTTTCAGGATGGAGAAAGAAAAAGTGGTGAAAAAGTTTCACACAAGTATGATTTCTCAAATGAAATGGGAATTGAATATCCTCTTGTGTACACAGTAACCCTTATGACTAAATATAGTGATAATTCTATACGAGCTTCTAAACATAGAATAAAATTATTTCCTAAAGAATTTGATTTGTATTTAAATAAAAACAGCATACAAAAAAATAAACCTGAAGTTAGCTTTGAAAAAATTTCTGAAAAATTTTTATCTCTTGATGATAAAAAAGAGATATCTTATTACATAAATGAAGAAGTATACTTGAAGAATTGTTCATGGGAAGCTATATTACACATTGAAAAACCACTTTTATCATCAATTAATGGTGTTAAGATTATTTTATTTGATGATAAAAACTATAAATTTTCTGAAGGTAAAATAGATGAAAAAGTTACTGGTATAAATAGAGATATATTGTTAAAAATTGATGGTGAAATATCAGAAGAACATAGATTGATGAAAATTAAAATTGTTTTTGAGGTTTCCTCTTTATTAATAAATATTAAACTGAAATATGGTGGAAATAATCCAAGTAGAATAATTTTTAATTTTGTAGAATAATATTCAAAATATACTTAATCAAAATTTTAATATACCGCTTTTAACTTGATTACAACATGGACGCATTAGAAGCAATTTTTACGAGAAGAAGTATTAGAGAATATACAGATAAGAATATTGATGATGGAACTATAAGAACATTAATAGAAGCAGGATGTTCTGCACCATCTGCAGCAAATCAGCAACCCTGGCATTTTATAGTAATCGATGATCAAGATATTCTAAATAAGATTCCAGGTTTTCACAAAAGAGCAAAGTTTATTACAAAAGCTAAAAAAGCAATACTTATTTGTGCTGATAAAAACCTTGAGAAATTCAAAGGTTATTGGCCTATTGATTGTAGTGCTGCAACACAAAACATGCTTATTTGTGCAAGAGCTCTTGGGCTAGGGGCATGCTGGGTTGGAATATATCCACAGGAAAATAGAATAAAAGAACTAAAAGATATTTTAGATTTACCTGAGAGTGTTATACCTTTTTCAATTATTTCACTAGGTCATACTGACAAAGAACAAAAAAAGGTTGAAAGATACAAAGAAGATAGGATTCACCTTAACAAATGGTAACTTCATTCTCCAACTATTTGAACAATTATATCTCTATTTCTATTACCAGTGTCTAGTTCCACAAATACAATTTGCTGCCAGGTCCCATGTACTACTTTTCCTGATATTAAGGGAATTGTTACACTTGGCCCCATTAGACTTGCTCTAACGTGGCTATGTCCATTATCATCATGCCAGGTTTCATGATGATTGTAATATTCTTTTTTTGGAGCAATTTTTTCTAGTGCTTGTGGAAAATCTGTCTTAAGTCCAGGTTCATATTCAATAGTTGTCAGTGAACCAGTTGATCCAGGGTTAAATACACATATTATGCCGTTTTTTATATTTGACTTTTCTACTATTTTTTGAATGTCTTCTGTTATATCTATAATATCTACTTCGCCTTTTGTTTTAACATTTATTTCATCGTGATATTCACTCAAAAAGTACTCCTCCGTATGATAATTATATAGTTATTCTTTTTCCTGAAGCGTCTTTTTTGTATTTACCAAAGTCTTTTATTTTTCTTAAAGTTATACCATCAAAAATTGGGCCTTCCTTGCATACTCTTATACCTTCACCAATTGTACACTGTCCACAAATTCCAAATCCACATTTCATATATCTTTCAAGACTTGCTTGTATTGGTATATCTTTACATATATCAACAATTTTCTTCATCATAACTTCTGGACCACAAGTTAAAATTGAGGTAAATTTTTCTTTAGAAATCATTTTTTCTAAGATATCCGTTGTAAATCCTTTTTTTCCACATGATCCATCGTCTGTACAGATAAAACAATTAGTTTTAAGATCTTTTAATCTTTTTTCAAAAAATAGTTCCTCTTTGCATTTTGCACCAACTATAACTGTAGTTTCTATCTTTTTATTTATGGCTTTTTCTACAGCAGGGGCAATCATTGCAGTACCTGTTCCACCTGCTACAAAAAGTATTTTTTTTCCATTAATTTCAAAACCATTGCCATAAGGGCCTCTTATACCAATTTTATCGCCTGTTTTAAGTTTGAATAATTCTTTTGTTGCATCTCCAATTTTTCGAAATGTAATGCCCTTAATTTTTCCTTCTATACATGAAACACTCATCGGCACTTCATCAATACCAGGTATCCAAATCATATAAAATTGTCCGGGAATGATTTTTTCTGTATGTTCAAATTTTATTGTTTTAATTGTTTCATTTTCTTTTTTTGTTTCTAAAATTTTTGTAACTTTTGGATAATTCATTGATGAGCAACTCCAATTAGTTGGTCAAGCTTTTTATAATTATGTTTTTTCATCCATTCCTTAATTTCATTTTTTATTTTTTCAAAAACATCTATCTCTCTATAGTATACTGCTGAACCAACCTGTACAGCAGATGCACCAGCCATAAAATATTCAATTGCATCTGATCCATTTGTAATTCCACCACAACCAATTATCGGAATATTTGTGTTTTTATAAATATCATAAACACATCGAATTCCAATCGGTTTTATTGCTGGACCAGAGTATCCGCCAATTTTATTTGAAAGAATCGGTCTTTTTGTTTCTATATCTATCTTCATTGCTTTTACTGTATTTATTGCAACTATGGCATCTACTTTTGCTTTTTCAGCAGCTTTTGCAATTTTTACTATATCAGTTAGATTCGGTGATAATTTTACAAAAACAGGGATATTTATTGAATTTTTAGTGTTAAAAACAATATTTCTTACTAGTTTTGGATCAGAGCCAATCTCTAGACCGTATCCTTTAGCATGAGGGCAGCTCATGTTTAGTTCTACAGCATCAACACCGTATTTTTCCATTTTTTTTGCAAGAATCAAAAATTCTTTTGGATCTTTACCATATATACTTCCAATAACCGGCTGTTTTATTTTTTCGAGTTCTTTTATTTCTTCTTTATAATTATCAATACCTGGGTTTGGTAGACCCATTGCATTTAGTATTCCATGCTCCAGTTCCAGACAGCTTGGATTAGGATACCCTTGTTTTGGTTTTAAACCTATAGATTTTGTGGTAACTGCTCCTGCTCCAGATTTAAAAATACGTTTCATGCTACCTGCATCTTCATCCATAAGACCAGATGCAAGTATAGTTGGATTTTTAAAGCTTAGATTTCCAATTTTTATTGCGAGGTTTACCAGGCAAACACCTCATCCTTAAATAAACAGGTATTATTTAAATCCATTTTGTTAAAAAAAGAGGGTTCATATTGAGTAATTTATCTATAGTAATTAAATATAAATAGTATTAGTAAGAAGAATAATTATGAATAAAATAAAGATATTCTCAATCTTATTAATTGGACTGTTGGCTATTACTCCAATTATAAATGCAAACTCTGGGAAATTGTTAAAAAGCAAAGAAAGTAGCTCAGATAAATATGCAATAATTCTTGTTGGTTCATATTATAATAGACAATTAACAATCCCATCATTGTTATTTATTAAACAATATTACGAGTGGTATCTAACTGATGCTGGAAGAATCTATAAAATGTTGAGAGATACCTATGGTTATTCTGATGAAAATATTTTTTTACTTGTATCTTTGCTGCCTGAAACACTATATCAAATACCCTATGAAGATTTCAATAAATCATGGGTGGATGGCAAATGTGATGAAACATTTTTAGAAGATATTTTAAACTCATTTAAAAAAGGAGGAGCAAGAGAGTTAAATGAAGAGGATAAACTCTTGTTTTTGACTATAGATCATGGAGGAGTATATGATAAAGGAGGTATTAATTG
>CAZKQS010000057.1:0-7771 GCA_964554985.1 uncultured Thermoplasmatales archaeon
ATGTTTTAAGTAAGATCAAAGGGATTGATAAGAAAAAAGCAAAAAAAATTATTAAAGAAATAAAAAAGAAAGATAAAAACAAAGATAGTATTGATTATAAAGAAGGTTTTAAAAATATTAAGTGTATTAACAAAAATGTTGCTAAAGTACTATATGATAACAAGATCAAAGGTGAGGAGGATCTTAAAAATATAAGTATAGATGATTTATCAAAAATAAAAGGCATAAAAAAGAAACTAGCTAAAAAAATTAAAAAAGAGATTGAAGGTTAAAAAAAACTAGACTGGTTTTTTTTATTTTAAAAACCTCTAGTTTTTTGGTGAGGAGAGAAAATGGCTCTTAGTACTTATCAAAAGATGTGTTACAAATGGTTTGGTAGGGTAGCTGAAAATGTTGCTACAGAAAAACTAAAATCAGACCTTGAAAAGGCACACATTGAGATGCGAGCTGGTGCATATCTTTCCTATGTTTGGGTTACTACTATTTTTACTGCAATTATTTTGGGTTTTGTATTTCTCACACTTTTTATATTCGTTGGTCCGCCTATATTATTAGCTTTTGTATTTATACTAATCCCAGTTTTAGGCACTGTTGGACTTTATTTCTTACTTCTCAATCTTCCATCAAGTAAGGGTAGATCAAGAGGTAAAAAAATAAACAAAGATCTGCCATATGCTCTTAATTTTATCTCTGCTATGAGTTCAGCAGGAATCACTCCAACAGAGATATTCAAGGCTTTATCAAAGCAGCGGATATATGGTGAGATACAAGAAGAAGCTGTGTGGATATATAGAGATGTAGGTCTTTTAGGTAGAGATATAATTTCAGCGATTAAATCAAATATTAGAAGAACTCCTTCTGATAAATTCAAAGAATTCTTACAGGGTGCTATTGTTACAGTTCAATCAGGCGGTGCTTTAAAACCATATTTTATGGCAAAAGCAGAGCAGTATACTAGAGAAAACAGAGTTGCACAAAAACAACAAATCGAAAGCCTTGGTATAATGGCTGAGGCATATGTTACATCTGCTGTTGCGGGAGTACTTTTAATAATTATTATTTTACCATTACTTATGATTATTTCAAACGCTGGTATGGACCAAGTTAATTTCATGTATGTATTTGTTCTTTTAGTAATTCCTATGATCCACATTGGTTTTGCTTATATTCTATCATCGATGTCAACAAAGGTGTGATAAAAAAATGGAAGAAGAAAAAAAAGCAGGTAAACCAAATTTTTTCAAAAATCTTTTGATAACAGGCCAGTTGAAAAGATTAATTGTTTATCTATCTGCAATAATCCCAGTGATAATTTTATCGATACTTGCTTTATTTCAATTATTTGGTTTTATTTCTCCTATAGAAATAGGATCTGGTAGTGGAAAATTTATTTTTGGTACTTGGTATGATTATATTGTTATTGCTATTATTGTTGGATCTGGTGTGTATGGGATATATGAGTTTTTCAGACTTAGAAGAGTACGAAAGATAGATAATCGTTTTCCTGATTTTGTTAGAGACCTAGCTGAGTCTAGACGTGCTGGTATGACTTTTACAAAAGCAATAATGTATTCCTCTAAAGGAAATTATGGGGTTTTATCAAGTGAGATTAAAAAGATAGCCATGCAAATATCATGGGGCAGCTCAGTTGAAAATGCTCTTAGAGCTTTTTCAAAAAGAATTAACACAAAGCTTATTACGCGGACAATTTCGCTTATTATTGAAGCTAGTAGAAGCGGAGGAAATGTTGCTGACGTTTTAGATGCTGCATCAAAAGATGCACGTGAAATAAAGCTACTTGAATCTGAGAGACGTGCTAGTATGCTATCTTATGTTGCTGTTGTTTATGTTTCCATGTTTGTTTTTATGGTTATAATCCTTGTTTTATCAGTAAGTTTGATTCCTAATATGGTTGGTGAAAGCTCGTTTAGTGCAGGAAGTTATACATCTACTGGTAGTTCAATTTCGCAAGTTGCAATTACTCAGCTTTTTTACACAGCAGCTATCGTGCAAACTGTTTTTATGGGTATTGTTGCTGGTGTGTTTGAAGAAGGGGACATTATATCTGGTGTTAAACATGTCTTTATTATGATATTGATTACATTTGTTGTATTCAAGATTTTTCTTTCAGTATAGTACGTTAAATGATACTATAAAATTGTTCTTTTCACATATTTTAGATCTAAATTAACAAAAAATAAAATAAATTGTTAACTGTTTGTTGCTGTTGGTAAATGTCGAATAAATCAAATAAAAAAATACAAAAAAAAATTGCAGAAAAAAGAATAAAAAAACTATTTTCTCTTGCAGAAAAAAAAGCTAGATTTGATGAGTGGGATTTAGCAGATAGATATGTAGAAATTGCAAGAAAAATATCTATGAGATATCTTGTCAAAATACCAAAAGAATTTAAAAGAAGATATTGTAAGCATTGCTACTCATATCTACATACTGGTAAAAATTGTAGGATAAGAATTTCAAGAGGAAAGATTATACTTTATTGTGAGAATTGTAAAAAATATACAAGGATTCCTCTGAAAAAAGATTGAAAATATCCCCTCCGTTATACTTAAATAACCTATCGCTTATTACCGTTACTCAATTTCCTTTTATATAAGGAGAAAATCAAATATGACAACTATATATGATGTTCCAGCAAAAGAATTAATAGATGAGATTGCAAAAAAACTAAAGGATGATAAAAATATTGTTATTCCTGAAGCTAACAAATTTTCTAGAACTGGTGTTTCTCGTGAAAACTCACCTGATCAAAAGGACTGGTGGTATACACGTTGTGCATCGATTCTTAGAAAAATATATATTAACGAATCAATAGGAACAGAAAAGCTTAGATCGCTATATGGTAGTGCAAAAAATAGAGGTTCGAAGACTTCTAAAGCTAGATCTGCAAGCGGATCAATTACAAGACGTGCTCTTCAGCAGCTTGAAAAATCAGGGTATATTTCAAAAATCAAAGGAAAAGGAAGGACAATTTCGCCTAAAGGTAGATCATTTTTAGATAATATTGCAAATGAAGTTATAAAAGAAGTTTCAGATTATATCCCTGAACTCAAAAAATTATAAATGTTAATAAGAGTATAAGGAAAATTTGTATATTATGGATGAAGAACTTGAGGAAATAAAAAAGAAAAAACTTGAGCAGTTAAAACAAAATGCTGTATCTGAAGATGAAATTTCCAATCAGAAGGCTCAAGAAGAAGAATTTGAAAAACAAAAAAAGTTGATACTAATAAGTATATTAACGCCAAAAGCAAGAGAGCGCCTTGGTAATATCAAGGTTGCAAGGCCACAGATTGCTGAAGGTATCGAGCAGCAGTTGATTATGCTTGCTCAATCTAAACGATTGAAAAATAAAATAAATGATAAACAGTTACGGGAACTGCTTTCTCGTATGATACCAAAAAAAAGAGATATTAAAATTAAAAGAAAATAAAAAGGGTTTAAATATGTCAACTCATAAACCATTATCTAAAAAGATTCGATTAAATAAAGCTACAAAAAGCAATAGAAGAGTGCCAGCTTGGATTATGATTAAAACTAATAGGCGTTTCACACGCCATCCAAAAACACGTAACTGGCGTAGGAATAAACTTAAAAAAAGCTAAAATCAGGTAATTAAAATGGCAGAAGAATTAGAAAGAATATACACAATTCCACTTAAAAAAAATAATCATAAAAGATCAAAAGCTGCACCAACAGCTGTCAAAAGAGTCAAAAAATATCTGACTAAACATATGAAAGTTGAAGAAAATAAGATTTGGATTGATGACTCGTTAAATAATGTTCTTTGGTCAAAAGGAAAATACAGTATGCCCGGCAAAATTAGGGTTAAAGCAGTGAAATTTGATGACGGTGTTGTTGAGGCATATCTACCTGAGCTTGATTTTAAAAAATCACGTCGTGAGATTCTAAAAGAAGAAAAAGATAAAAAAGCACCAATTCTTAGAACAGAAGAAGAAGTTGAAGGTGAAGAAACAGATGGTGAAGACTATGAGATTGCACCAGCTGCAGACGGCGATGTTAAAATAAAAAAGAAAAAGCCAAAAGAAAAGGAAGATAAAGAAGAAAAGAAAGAAAAAGACAAAACAGAAGAAAAAACCACTGAGAAAAAAGAGAAAAAAACTAAAGAAAAAACTTCCAAAGCTAAGTCAAAGAAAGACAATAAAAAGAAATCAGCAAGTAAATCCACTAAATCAAAAAAACAGGATACTAAAAAGAAATCAGTAAGTAAATCCACTAAATCAAAATCTTCTTCAAAATCTAGTGGTAAAACTGAAACTAAGAAAAAAAGTGAATCTAAGTAACTTTTTTTATTTTTTTCAAATCCTTTTTTATTAAAAATATTTGGTTTTTATTGATATTACATCATAACATTTATAATAGAGAAATAATTCCTGGGATAAAATGCATTATAAAATAATTAAAGATGTATTTAATAGTTAGAAAATTTCATATTAATAATTGGAGGAAAATAAATATTAGCAAAGAAAGTTGGTTTCTTTTAACCCATTTCAATGAAAACCCAAATATTGGTGTTTTTTGCAGAAGTAATGATAAATATGCATTTATTCAAAAAGGCTTAACAAAAAAAGTGAAAAGGAAGGTTTCATCTGTTTTAGATGTAGAACTTGTTGAGATAAGTATTGCTGAATCATCAATTGTTGGAAGTCTTTTATCTATTAATAGTAATGGTGCTGTTGTTTGTGATTTTATCGATGAGCAATCTAGAAATGTTATAAAAGAACTAGGTTTTTCATTGAAAGTTATCTCTGATAAATTTAATGCTGCAGGTAATGATATTTTAGTTAATGATTATGGATGTTTGGTCCATCCAGATGTAAAAGATAGAACCATAAAAGAGATCAAAAAAACCTTTGATGTTCCTACTTATCGAGGTAAAATCGCTAATTTAAAGACTGTTGGTATGGCCGCAGTTGTAAATAACAGAGGTCTTTTGTGTCACCCTAAGGCATCTGATGAGGAAAAAAAGGAACTAGAGAGAATATTTAATGTACCTGTTATGATAGGTACTATAAATCACGGTAGCCCAGTCATTGGTTCAGGTATTGCTGCTAATAATAAGGGAGCAGTTATTGGTAATGATACTACTGGTATTGAAATGGGTCGTATAGAAGAAGCTTTAGGTTTTTTATAATTATAACTAATGTTTTTATATTAAAATATGAAAAAATTTATAAACTATCATTATATTATAGACTTGTAAATATAATATTACGGTTGATAATATGGCTAAAAATAATAATGAACTCACCAGTAAAGACAAAAAAGTAATCAAGGTTTTTACAGAACTTGGAATGCCTAGAAATCTAGCTAAAACTTTAATGTATATTTCAGGTGTAGAGGAATGCAGATCATCAGAAATTGAGAGAAATGCTAGCCTTAGACAACCTGAAGTAAGCGTTGCTATGCAGGAATTACAAAGAAGAGGATGGGTACAAAAAAGAGAGCTTAAAAAGAAAGGAAAAGGCCGCCCGGTTCATATTTACAAACTTAACTCGCCAATTAATAAAATTGTTGAAGATTTCGAAAAACAAAAATTATCTGAAGTAAATCACATAAAAAACGATCTTTCAGATCTTAAAGATTTATTAAAAGACTAATCTTTTTTCATTCTTTTTTTTATTTATTCATATAAAGACTTAAATAGAGGAATCAATTTCTAGAAGAAAAAGCAAGTATTGGATGTCTCTAGAAATGAACAGATATCGCCTATTATCATTTGTAATAGCAGTATTATTCCTCTCATCAATATTTTTGTTATTAATATATGATAATAATATAACTAGTCAGATTATAGATGATGGTGAAGATTTACCTTCAAACAATGATGTTTCAAATAATGAAACAATCATTATGGAGGTTTTTATAAATTCAGGGATATGTGAGTACTGTGATCAAGCAGAGCATATTTTAGATCAAGAAATCAAACCATATTTTAAGGATAATATTTCAATTACATATTTTAATATATCAGATAATCCAAACGAATACAAGGAGAACAGAGAAAAACTAGCATCATATGGATTGTATGGAACTCCATCTATCATTATTAAAAATCTTTCTTCAAATAAGATAAGTAAGCTTACATCAACTGAGATTCTAACAAAAGGATATTTAAAAAATGAGATTGAAAAACACATAAAAGGTAATTATACAGATACAAACAATCAAAAAGACCCAATTATAGATTTTTTTGGAATAAAAATTGATTTAAATGATTTTTCACTGCCGGTTCTAACAGTAGTTCTAGCTGGAATAGACAGTGTTAACCCCTGCTCATTTTTTGTTTTATTGTTCTTATTAAGCCTTTTAATATATATGAAATCTAGGAAGAAAATGATTTTTATCGGATCTGTTTTTGTTTTCTTCTCAGGTTTCATCTATTTTTTACTTATGGCTGCAGTATTAACTGTTATTCAGTATATAGGTATACAAATGATTATTTTTACTATAGCTGGAATTATTGCAATCATATTTGGCGGACTGAACATTAAAGATTTCTTCTTTTTTAAAAAAGGACCCAGTGCTAGTATTTCAAATAAACAGAAAAAAGGGTTATACAAACAGATCAGAAAGATAGTAAAAATAAAATCCCTTCCATCTCTTTTTATTGCATCAATTATTTTTGCAATTTCAGCAAACACAGTTGATTTGCTTTGTTCTTTTAATCTACCTGTGATCTATACTAGTATTCTTACATCTCATAATCTTGAAGGTTTTGGTTATTATTTTTATATTTTAGCATATAATATCATATATGTTATACCTTTAATGGTTATCGTATCAATTATGGTAATTAGCCTAGGAAAATGGAAGATGAGTGAGTTTCAAGGAAGGGTCTTAAAGCTTTTCTCAGGCCTTATGATCTTTTCACTCGGTGAAATTCTTCTTATAAATCCAAATATTCTAGATAATATTCTAATAGCATTAGGCCTTGTTTTTGTTTGCATTATTTTTACTTTTGTGATCAGTTTTATATATAAAAGAGAAGGTAAATCAGATATTTCTCATTAATTTCTCTTTTTTACATTATGTAATTTTAACAGAATAAGCTTATATATTGTCTTTTCCAAAGTTTTCAATTGAACTTTGGAGATTGGTAAAGATGGAAATGGAATATAAAGAAGAGGTTGAAGATAACCCTTCGCTTCTAGAAGTTTTTAGGCAAGGCGATAGAGTAAAACAAATATATTATGATCCAAATGGTTATGAACGTATATATTCAGGTACAGTTGTTGATATCAAAAAACATTGTATAGCAGTTCATTGGGATAAAATAAATGGTAATCCTAATTCAGACATGCGTGAAACATACTGTGTTTTTCACGTGTCAGAAGTATTTAATGGTGATGAATACTATTCGCCGATAACTAAAGAATAATTAATTTTCTTTTTTTATAACTATAATCAAAAAGTAACTTTTATAAGTTAAAATTAATTGACCCCATGTAATCAAATATAATCGGGGTTAAATGTTTCATGGTTTCTTATGATCAAAAAAAACTAGAGAAAAAATGGCAGAAAAGATGGCAGGAAGAAAAAATTTACAATTTTGATTTTAATAGTTATAAAAAACCCTATAGTATAGATGTTCCACCTCGTTATGCATCTGGGCCACTTCATGCAGGTCATGCAGTTCACTATACCCATATAGATTTTGCAGCTCGGTACAAACGAATGCGCGGGTTTGAAGTTTTTTTCCCGCTGTGTTTTGATGTAAATGGCATTC
>CAZKQS010000058.1:0-7653 GCA_964554985.1 uncultured Thermoplasmatales archaeon
GACATGGCGATCAGCTCGAGCGTGGCCAACGGGTCGCTGATCAAGACCGGCTCGAACACGCAGGTACTGACCGGGGAAAGCACCCTCAGCGGGGCGATCACCGTCAGCGGCGGTCGTCTTGTCGGCAACATCAGTTCCCTGTCCGCTGACATTCTGACCAGCAGCGGCGGCGAAGTCGAGTTCGACCAGCGCAGCGATTCAATAGCAGCTGCTGCATGGTCCTGGGTGGAATAAATATTACAGCTTGCCCATCGAACGTCTGCACCAAGTTCTTTTAAAGTCTCAATTAGAACAGCTGTTTGAATGGTCATATGAAGACTGCCTGTGATCTTTGCACCTTTAAGTGGTTTATCTTTTCCATATTTTTTTCTGGTTGATACTAGACCAGGCATTTCTTTTTCAGCAATCTTTATTTCTTTTCTACCAAAATCTGAAAGAGTTATATCTTTTATTTTATAATCATCAGTTTTTAATTCCATTATTTTTCACCATTTTTAAGTATTAATTTTGCGTCAACAACACAATAACTTTTTTCATAAACAAAAACGGGGTTAAGATCCATCTGATCAATATGATCCATAAGTTCTTCACCGATTTTTGATACTTTCATCAATAGATTGATTACTTCTTCTTTACTGGCTTTTATATTACGAAATCCTTCTAAAAGTTTTTTCCCTTTTATCTCATTTAGCATTTCTTCAGCAGATCGTTTGTTCATTAGAGGGATTACTCTGAAACTTACATCCTTATATAGTTCAGTATAGATTCCGCCCACACCAACCATAATTGTCAAGCCAAATGTTGGGTCCTGAACTAGCCCTATTATTACTTCAACACCTTTTTCTTCCATCTGATCGACAAGTAAATCTTCTTTAGGAAATTTCTTTTTGAATTTTTTGAATTCACTTAAAAGTTCATCATCATCTTTTATTCCTAGTTTTACACCACCGACATCTGTCTTATGTAGGATTTTACCACTGCAGACTTTTAATGCTACAGGAAATTTTAAATTAAGGTTTTTTAGATCCTCTTCATTTTTTACAATTTTATATCTTGTTGTTTTAATTCCGTATTCTTGTAATAGATCTTTTACCTCTTTTTCAGATAAAGCTCCTTTTTTACTTACAAGTTTTTTAACATTAGCTTTCATTTTTTCATTCCTTTTTTCTATTATCAATCACACGTTTTGCCTTTAGGCCCTTTTGTTCAATTCCATTAGGTGGAAGAATTGATACTCTTGGGGTAAAGACAATAACCTGTTTTATATCATTTACAAGCTTATTTTTAAGATTTTTACTATCAATTTTACTTAATAGTTTTTTTGTTTCAACTTCAACAGTCAGCTGATCCATGTCATTTGTATCAGTATTAATAATCATGCGCCAGTTGTTGCCGACTTTCTCATCCTTCATAATAGCTGATTCTATTTGACCAGGGTAAATATTTGTCCCACGAATTATTACCATATCATCAGATCTAGCTTTTATTGGGGTATGTTTCACATGTGTTCTACCGCATTCACATACCTCTTGGTCAAATATTTTTGCTAGATCACGTGTACGATATCTGAGTAGAGGCATACCTGTTTTTGAAATAGTGGTTAGTACAATCTCACCTTCTTCTTCAGTATCAACTGGTTCAAGGGTTATCGGATCAAGTATCTCTATATAGAAATGATCCTCCCATAAATGAAGGCCGTTGTGTTCATCACAATCCGTTGAAACTCCTGGGCCGCACATTTCAGTAAGCCCATATATGTCATGTACATCCATATCCCATGTATCCTCAATTCGTTTTTTTAGACCGTCTGTAAACATTTCAGCGCCAAATAGACCTGCTCGAACTTTCAGATCTTTTTTCGGATCAATCCCCATTTCTTTAGCAACCTGAGAAAGACGCAAGATATATGATGCAACGCCGCTTACAAAAGTAGTACCATAATAATCCATTAGTTTCAACTGTCTTTCAGACTGACCTTTTCCAGAAGGAATCACCATAGCACCAACCTTTTGTGCACCATAATGAAAACCAAAAGCTCCAGTGAAAGTTCCATATGGAATAGGGTTTTGGAAAATGTCTTTTTTAGATAGGCCTGACATACCTAGGCACCTTGCCATAACTTCAGACCATACATCCATATCGTTTCTAGTGTAGCATGCTGTTACTGGAATTCCTGTTGTACCACTTGATGCATGCATCTCAACACAGTTATCAAGACTAGTTGCCATCATTTTGTAGGGTGCATTATCGCGTAAATCATCTTTAGTAGTTAAAGGAAGCTTAGTTATATCATCAAGTGTTTTAATATCATCTGGAATAATTCCAATTTCTTTGAATTTCTTCTTATAGAAAGGAACATTTTCATAAACAAGATGAACAGTTTCTTTTAATCTTTTCAGTTGAATTTCTTTTAATTTCTTCTTTGGCATCTTCTCAATTTTAGGGTTGAACATGTGATCCATAAGATAACTCCCGGAGTTTCCAAAATACAAATTCTCTTATAAAGTTTAGTAACATAAAACAGATACTGAAGAATATAGCAACAAAACTTTTAAATAAAGAACACACTTCCTATTGCTCCTATCAAGTTATAGTTAACAGGTGAAATTATGGTAAAAAGCATGTATGAACACCTTTCAGAACAATGGAAAAAACCAGATACATCATATCAGTCTCCACAGCAAAAAAGAATGATACAATGGAGAAAAGAAGAAAACTTCTCAAGAATCAAAAGACCAACTAAAATAAACAGAGCAAGATCACTTGGATACAAAGCAAAGCCAGGGTTTACTGTTGTTAGAGCTAGAGTTAGACGAGGCGGTCTTAGAAAACATACAATAAAATCAGGAAGATCCCCATCAAAGAAAGGTATTAAAAAAATTACAATGGCCAAAAGCACTCAGAGAATAGCTGAAGAAAGAACAGCAAACAAATATTCAAATATGGATGTTTTAAATTCTTATCAGGTTGGAAAAGATGGTAAACATCATTTTTATGAAGTAATACTTGTTGATCCAGTGCATCCAGCAATAATGAAGGATAAAAACATCAAATGGATCTCAAATGTTAAACATAAAAGACGTGTTTTACGTGGTAAAACCAGTGCTGGACGTAAAGGACGAGGTCTAAGAAATAAAGGAAAAGGCGCTGAAAAAATTAGACCTAGCATTCGAGCTAAAAAAGGCAGAGGAAAATAAATATTTATTATTTTCATCTGTAAAATTCCTTTTTTTTAGAACCAAAAAAATTTGATTAATGTTGATTAAGTTTTTATCTAACAACCATTACAGGTTTATGGGCGTACTGAACTACTTTATTTGCAACACTTCCAATAGGATAGTTACCAAGTTCACTTTTTCCTTTGCTGCCAAGAACAATTAGATCAACTTCAAGCCTGTTTGCAACATCAATAATCTTTGCAGCAGCATCTCCTTCTTCAACAACGCCTTTTATTTCAAAACTCTGTTCACCTAAGTCATCAATTGTATTTTTTATTAGTGTTTCAGCTTTTGTTTTTAATTTTTGAAAAGTATCTCCATCCATAAAAGAGCGAATATCAGATTTAGGGATAACTGCAACTAAAATAAGTACACCATATTCATAAAGAAGCATCATTGCTCTATTAAGAGCTTGTTCTGATCCCTCTGATCCATCAAAACCAACTAATATTTTTTTCATAGATTATTTTTTTCTCCATACAGGACCTTTATCTGTATCCTGTATTTCAAATCCTAATTCTTTAAGATCATCTCTAATATTATCTGCAGTATTCCAATCCTTTTTTGATCTAGCCTCTTCTCTAGCTTTAAGAAGCATATCCATTATTTCTTCAATAGTTTTTCCATTAATATCTGTAATATATAACTCTGCTTTTTCTTTCAATTTCTCTAAAACTTGGCCTTCAACTTTACTTTTTTCTTTTGTTTGAAATAATGTTAAAACACATCCAATATCAACTAATGTATCTAGACTGTATTTTATTAGACCTCTGTGCGGTTTATCTGTTTTTTCAAAATATCTATTTGCCTTGTTTACAAACTCAAAGATTACACCAACAGCTTGAGGGCTGTTAAAATCATCATCCATTGCTTTTTCAAAATCTGATTTCAACTTTTCAATATCATTGAAAAACTGTTTTTCCAAACTAAATAACTTATCAACTTCAAATTTTTTGTCTTCTGCATATCCTTCTAGTTTTTCTTTCAATCTATGAATCTTCAAAAGACCTTTTTTTGCATTAATAAGTCCTTTTTTACTAAAATCAGGCGGACTTCTATAATGGGCTTGAGCATAAAAAAATCTAATTACTTCAGCATCCCACTCTTTCAAAAGATCCTTTATATTTATTATGTTTCCAATAGACTTACTCATTTTTTCTCCTTCAACAGTAAGTAGGCCTATATGCATCCAATAATTAGCAAATTTTTTACCAGTTGCAGCTTCAGCTTGAGCAATTTCATTTTCATGATGTGGAAAACGAAGATCCATTCCGCCGCCGTGTATATCAAATGGAAGACCAAGATATTTACTACTCATGCTAGAACACTCTATATGCCAGCCAGGTCTTCCCTCTCCCCATGGACTATCCCAGCTAGGCTCACCTGGTTTAACACTTTTCCAAAGAGCAAAATCATAAGGGTTTTTTTTCTTGTCACTTGGATCGAACCTAGTTCCAACCATCAAGTCTTCTAGTTTTTGACCAGAAAGTTTACCATAATTAGGAAATTTTTCAACAGAGAAATACACGTCTCCACCTGACTCATATCCATAGCCGTTTTCAATGATTTTTTTAGTCATCTCAATCATTTCAGGTATTGTTTCACTGGCTTTTGGATATGTGTCGGCTCTTCTAATACCAAGTCTGTCAAGGTCCTTTAAGCATCTATCTGCAAACTTTTTAGAGTATTCTAGAGGATCAACTTCTTTTTTGTTTGCTGCATTAATAATTTTATCGTCAACATCTGTTATATTTTGGATGTATTTTACATCATATCCTTTATACTCAAAATAACGTCTTATCATATCAAAAGCAAAATATGTACGTGCATGACCAATGTGTGCATCACTGTAAACCGTCATACCGCATACATACATCTTAACTTTGTTTTTTTCAATAGGTTTAAATTCTTCTTTTTTTCGCATCAAGGTGTTATAAATTTCTATCGTCATAATTGTCCCTTATATTTTTATGCAAACTCAGGGCAAAATATATATTTTACGAATGTCTTTTTCCAAATGATTTATAAATATAATATATATACCATGAAAACAGTTACCTATCTTAGGGAGGCTTAAAAGATTATGAAAACTACTTTCAGTATAATAAAAGCAGATGTTGGTGGATGGCCGGGTCATGCCCTGGTTCATCCTGATTTAGAAGATATTGCAAATAGAAAACTAATAGATGCAAAGCGCGATAAATTAATAACTGATTTTCATGTAACCCACTGTGGTGATGATCTAGAGCTTGTCATGACCCATAAAAATGGAGTTGATGCTAAAGAGATTCACAGTCTTGCCTGGGATACATTTTGTGAGGCAACAGAAAAAGCACGTGACCTAGGACTTTATGGTGCAGGGCAAGATCTTTTATGTGATGCCTTCTCTGGAAATGTTAGAGGTATGGGTCCAGGTATTGCTGAAATGGAATTTACAGAGAGAAAAGCTGAACCAGTTCTTTGTTTTTTTATGGATAAAACCGAGCCAGGTGCATTTAACTTTCCAATTTATAAAATGTTTGCAGATCCATTTAACACAGCAGGTTTAATAATTGATCCAAGCTGTCATGATGGATTTACTTTTGAAGTATGGGATATTTTAGAACATAAAAGTGTGATGCTTAATACACCTGAAGATATGTATGATTTACTTGCTTTAATTGGTGCTAAATCTCGTTTTGTAATAAAAAGAGTTTATCCCAAAAAATCATCAAAGCTTCCTTCAGATGAAGCAGTATCAGCAATTTCTTCAGAGAAATTATATCAAATAGCAGGTGAATATGTCGGTAAAGACGATCCAGTTGCAGCAGTTCGTGGGCAGAGCGGCCTTCCAGCTGTTGGTGAAATCCTTGAGGCATTTACACTTGGTCACCTCGTATCTGGTTGGATGCGCGGAAGTCACAATGGTCCACTTATGCCAGTATCAGTTAAAGATGCTCAGTGTACACGTTTTGACGGTCCACCAAGAGTTACAGCTTTAGGCTTTCAGTTAAAGAAAGGTAAGCTTACTGAACCAGTTGATCTTTTTGATGATCCAGCTTTTGATATAACAAGAAGAAAAGCACAAGAAGTAATGGATTACATGAGAAGACACGGTCCATTTGAGCCGCACAGACTTCCAATGGAAGATATGGAATATACAACCCTACCTAAGGTTATGAAGAAACTTAGTTCAAAGTTTAAAAAGGTAAAATAAATACCTTTTTTCTATCCTTTAGATTTATATATCATAACCATATACAGTTTTTACTTTACTAAATAATATCTTGGAGTAATAATATGGCAAGAATGCACGCAAGAAGAAAAGGAAAATCAGGTTCAAAACATCCTGCAGAAAGAAAATCACATCCAGATTGGAGTAGTTTAAACCCACGAGAAGTAGAAGCACATATCATAGAGCTTGCAAAAAAAGGACATAGCACTAGTGAAATCGGGATGATTGTAAGAGATCAATATGCTGTACCTGATATCAAAGTTGCAACTGGAAAAAGCATAACAAAAATACTTGAAGCAAATAACGCAAAATCTGAGATACCTGAAGATTTAAAGAATCTGATCAGCAGAGCACTATTGATTAGAAAACACTTGGAAGAAAACAAAAAAGATATTGAAAACAAAAGAAACCTTCAGCTTACAGAGTCAAAGATAAGAAGGCTTGTAAAATACTATATAAATGTAAAAACTCTTCCAGAGAATTGGAAATACAGTCCTAAAACAGCTAAATTAATGTTTGAGTAAAAATTAGTTTTTACTTTTAATCTTTTTTTTATTGTGTCCAAGAATATGATCCTGCGGCATTGCCTGATGGTTTATAAATTAAAGTAATACTATATTCATTCCCTTTTGTTAGGCAGTAATAGATATGATTTGTCCTGCCTCGACCTCAGTTGAGTCATAGTAAGGAAAAGTTAACCCTGTTGAAATTGTTTTTGTATCAGTTTGATCATAAAGAGACCAATCTAGCTCATTCCATTTTAAATTGTCAGATGATGAAATATATTGTATTGTCAAAGAACAATTATTGTCATTTATAGTAGGTGAAAAACTAACAAAAGGTGTTGAATTATGCTCACTAGGCCCTAACATCCCTGAAACATAAACATATACTGTTGCTGAAATTGCAACAGTTATAAAAACCAATACCAAAAATACTATGCCGATAATAAAAGCGATTAAACCATATTTATCTTTGTCTTTACCCCAGTAAGAAATTGCACCTAAAACAATTGATACAATTGAAAAAATAAACATTAGGAAACTAGACATTGAAGTAATAAGCACAATGGTCGAGTTTTGAATAAAGAATACTGCTACTATAGATACAATAATCAATATGAAAAAAACTATTGTTAATAATGCAATGATCAAACTAGCTTTCCCAAGAGTGGTATGGCTACCAATTCGATTTTCCATCCTGTCCTCAAAAAATAAACAC
>CAZKQS010000059.1:0-7423 GCA_964554985.1 uncultured Thermoplasmatales archaeon
TGACATTCGCCAACTCTATGAAAAAGACAGATAAGTGCATTTCCTGCGGAAAAGGACTTATAAAACAAGGTTTCACAACTTTCCAATGTCCAAACTGCGATAAAATAATTGGAAGATGCAATAGTTGTAGAGAACAAAGTGTCAAATACACATGTAAAAAATGCGGTTTTACAGGACCGTAAAATAAGTTTCAAGGAGGAAAAATAAATGGGTGCAGTAATAGGCTTGATACGTGTCATGCCAGGTGAAGTAATTGAAGATGAAAAAATACAAAAAATGATAGATGATATCAAAAAGGTCGTTAAACCACCAGCAAAACTAGGAAGAATAGATGTAAAAAACGTAGCTTTCGGACTTAAAGGACTTGATGTAACAGTTGAAGTACCAGACGACTCTGGCGGACTAGACCCTGTTGTTGAAACAATATCAAAAGTTGAAAACGTTGATAGTGCTGAAGTTACAGACGTAGGAAGAGTATAAAAATTACTTTTCTTAATCTTATTTTTATGATGCTCTACCTTTTGGTTTTTTAAGATGATCTGAAAAGTTTCTTAAAGATTCAACACCAAGATCGGTAGGATAGTACACAGGATAAGCTGAATTACTTGTATCGCCATCAACAAGTTCAGCAAGATATAATTTTTTAATATGCCATTTAACAGTATGATGGTTGAGATCAAGGGCATTAGCTATTTCAAGTAAATGTTTACCAGGGTTATGTCTAAGAAATGCCATGATTTCATATGCATTTTTATTTTTTAGAATTGCTTCTGCTATAGCCTCTTTTCTTGCTTCAACACCACCTTCAACTAGATAATAAACCTTTTTTCCACCGATATTTCTGCTTCTCACCAGATTAGTTTGTTCAAGTTTTCTTAGGTGCCATGCTGCATTACTCGGTTTCAGATCAAGTTCTCTAGCTATTTCACGAAGATGCGAACCAGGATATTCTTCAATATATTCATATAGATTCTTTCTTACTTCAGTATCTAATACGTTTTCTGCTGTGACATATTTAATCCCACCAAACATAAAAAACGAAATAATTACTGCTATTGCCCCAACTATCACTGCAATAGAAAGGCCTATCATATCAAGAGGTGGCCTAACACTATCTGCAAGAGCATTTTCAGCAAAAAACAAAAATACAAACAAAAAACTGTATAGTCCCAACATTAATTTTCTACAATAACGCATCTGTTATCCCATCCTCAACAATTTTTTCTTGGAGTGCAATTAAATAATATAAAATAAAAGCTTAAAAAGTTTACTTATGGGAAAAATAACCAACAATTTTTCCATTATTATTCTCAATTCTAACAAAACCAAATCTCTCAAACTGGATTATCTCACCAGTTTTTAAATCATTTACAGATTCCTCAGCGTAACCATGAATTTTTTCAAGACTATCTTTGTTGAATTTATTATTTTTATAGAGAAGATCAGGAACATAAATATCCATTTCAATATATTTATCTGTTGTCCACTGTATCTTTAGTGAATCAGGTATTAGCTTCTCACCAGAATATTTACCTAAAACTTTCTCATTTTTATCAATTATTTCAACATTATATAGATCTTTAAGCCTGAAAACATCTGAAATACTTAATTTATCCATATCACTTTTTTGAACAAAAAAAGTATCATGAGTTTCTACTTTTCTATTACCAATTTTTTTGTTTGTTGGATGAAGGCTTATTTCTTTTTTAAGCTCTGGTGCATTATTAACTTTTAATTTTACTGGCTTATTTACAAAGAAATATCTTTTTGCAACTGGATCAATTACTTTTCTATTTTCAGATTCAACAAGGCCAAATGTTACTTTTGATTCAACTTTACTTATACCTTGTGATAAAACAAAATTTTTTATTCCTTCAGGTGTGATTCCTCGTTTTTTAAGACCTCGTAGTGTAGGAAGTCTTATATCATCAAAACCTGAAACTAGGCCATCTTCAATTAAAGGTTTTATTTTTCTTTTTGATACAGGCATCCCTTCTATTGAAAGCCGTGCAAATTCCATAAGATGTGGTTTTCTTAAGTTTAATAGATCAAGTAGTCTAAAATAACACTCATCTCTTAGTTCATATTCTTTAGTTCTAAATGGATGGGTAACTCCACTTAAACTATCTTCAACAGCACCTCCAAAATCATATGTCGGCCAAACTCTATATTTTTCACCTTGCAACGGATGAGGTTTTTCAATTATCCTAAAAAGAGTTGGATCGCGCATAGCTGTATTATCACAGCTCATATCTCCCCTTAATCTAACAATAGCATCATCAATTCCACCTGAAATCATATCGTTGAATTTGTCAATATTATTTCCACATTCACTATGTCTACATTCACACTCAGTACCATTGTATCGGCATTCTTTTATCTTTTCTGATTCACATGTACAGACATAGGCGTTTTCATCCTGGATTAATTTTTTTCCTAATTCATAATGTTTTTCTATATTATCAGAGGTATGGTATTCTTTATCCCAAAAGATACCAAGCCATTTTAAATCCTTTTTTTGTTCCTCATAAAATTCTATCTTTGCATTCTCAGGGTTTGTATCATCAAACCGTAGGATAAATTTTCCATCATATATCTTTGCATATTCATAGTCAACTATCACTGCTTTTGCATGGCCTATATGTAAAAATCCATTTGGCTCAGGTGGAAAACGTGTTACAACTTTTCCTTTTTCTGCATTAGGTAGATCTGGAAGTGAAAGATCTCTTTCTTTTTTTTCTTTAACGAGTAACTCAGGTGCGATTTTTTCAAGTATTGTTTTTTGTTCTTCAGCTGATTTTTGATTTACTTGTTTTATAACATTGTTTACAACTGGAATTATATCTCTAGGGTTATATCCTTCTTTTTTAAGCTTGCCTATTACTTTTCCTATCACTGCTTTTGGATTTGCTTTACCATCAAACTGCACAGCGTTCTGAAGAGCATATTTTTCTGCTGTTTTTCTTATTTTATCTGTCATATTTACCAAGTAAAAAAGTCTTATTTTTTTCTTTCTATTGCATAATCCGCCAGGTTCATAAGTAACTGTTTTGACTCTGTGTCAGGTAACGCCTCTATTGATTTTTTTGCATCATCGATATATCTTAGAGCTGTTTTTTTTGCATAATCAATTGACCCTGTTTTTTTGAATATGCCATAAACTTTGTGAATGTCTTCATCAGTTGCATCCTTATTTCCAAATATTTCTTCAAATATTTTTTTATCTTGTTCTCCTGCATTATTTATACTATGTACAGCAATAAGTGTCTTTTTACCATTTCTAATATCATTACCAATGTCTTTACCCAAGGTTTCTTCATCACTATTTAAATCAAGGTAATCGTCCCATATTTGAAAGCCTAAACCAAGTAGTAAACCATATTGATTCAAAGCATTTGCCTGTTCTCTTGATCCATTACCAAGCATTGCTCCTGCTTCAGCAGCATATTGGAAAAAAACTGCTGTTTTTTTTCTTATCATTTCTAAATATTTTTCTTCAGTTACATTATGTCTTTGTTCAAATTCCATATCAAGCTGTTGGCCTTCACATATTTCTTTTATACAATCAATAAGACCATATTCCACGTTTTTGAATACTTTAAGATCATAAGTTATTTGATGCATTGATTCAAATGCTTTTGCAAATAAAAGATCACCAGCCATAATAGCTGTTGGCTCACCATATTTAATGTGAACTGAAGGATTACCTCTCCTAAGTTTTGATTTATCCATTATATCATCATGGACTAGTGTAAAATTATGTACAAGTTCAAGAGCGATAGTCAAAGGAACTGTATTAAGAACATCACCTTTTACTGATTCACAAGAAATCATTGCCATACATGGCCTAAGTCTCTTGCCACCAGCAAGGGGTAAATGCCTTGCTGCATCATATAGTGTCTCTGGTGATCCGTTTTTCAAGAATTTTTCTAATTGTCCGTTAAAAAAATCTGCTCTTTTTTTGAGTTCGAGTTTTACATCCATAATTTGTCACCTTCAACAGTCCAATCTACATTTTTTAACTCATTTAAGTTTTTTGAACCTGTTAGAAACATTGTTGCTCTTAATTCTTTAATGATTGCTTCGATTTCAAACATTGTTTCTTTAACTCCTTTAACTGCTGGTTTTAGTAAGTTATGTGCTATCCCTGCTGCATCTGCACCAAGAACTATTGCTTTGCCTGCATCAAGACCGTTTCTGATACCACCTGTAGCAATTATTGGTATCTTGTTTTCAGTTGCATCAACTACTTCTATTATTGAGGTTGGTGTTGGAATACCCCAGTTCCAAAAGGTTTTTCCTCCTCTTTTATGAATCTTGTCATCCATCTTTTTTGACCTATAGTATTCAATTGCTGAAAAACTTGTACCAGAAAGCCCTCCAACATCGATTCCTGAGATATTTGATTCCATTAATTTTTTTGCAACTTCATAAGAAATTCCTGCACCTGATTCTTTTACAATAACAGGTTTGTCAAGATTATCTGCCAGATAAGTTATTACTTCTATTGCTCCTTTTGCATCAGAATCTCCTTCTGCTTGTACGATTTCTTGTAAAAAATTCAAGCAGATTGTAAAAACATCTGCATCTATCATATCGATCATTTCATTTGCATAATCAAAAGTTTTTTTTGCACCCCACTCTACAATCTGTGAAACTCCAATATTTGAAAAAATTAAAGGAATGTTGTGTTCTTTTACAACAGAATATGTCCTTTTTAATTCTTTTTTTTCAATTGCTGCTCTCTGTGAACCAACTCCCATACCTATCTGAAAATTTTCAGCAGCATGGGCTAGGTTCTTGTTTATTTTCTCTGCTTTTTTGTACCCTCCGGTCATACTAGCAATTATTATTGGAGCATCTACATTTTTTCCGAATAGATCTGTTTTATATTCTATTTCATCTTTATTTAATTCAGGTAAAGCATTATGAATTAATTTAATGTGATCCCAGTAATTGTATTCTGATGAAATTTTTTCTTCTAGAGCTATCTTTATATGGTCATCTTTTCTTATTTCAGTTTGATTCATTTTACTTCTCCATAAACTAACGTTTTTTTAGCTTCCTCTCCAACAAGTACCTTGTATAAAAGATCTGGTTTATTACCATTTAGTAATATTGAATCTATACCTTCTCTTGAGATTTTCTTTATTGTTTTTATTTTTCCGGCCATACCTCCAGTTACATCTGCATGCTTGTCAAGAGTTGTAACTAGGTTTCCAAGATCGTTTATACTGGTTTTTTCAATAAATTCCGCGTTTTTATCGAGTTTCGGATTTTTTGAGTAAAGACCGTCTTCATCAACTACAAAAATTACTTTTTTTGGTTTGAAATGTTTAGCAAGTAATACCATTAAAAGATCCCCCGAGCAAATTGAAAAACCAAGTTTTTTATCTATTATTACATCTCCAAAAGTTACTGGTAAAAAATTTTTTTCTAGATATTTTTCAAATATATTATAATCGATTCTATCTAACTTATGATTATTTAGAGTTAAAACAGAATGAGGTGGTATTGATATTGCAGGTAAATTTTGTTTTTGCAGAGATCTTAAAACATATGTGTTAAGGGTTTGTACTTTTTCAAGTGTCTTTGAAAAACCAAGTATTTGTTCTTTTTTTGAATAGCCTTTATTTAAATCATATTTATCTGCAAGTATATGGCCAAAAGATCCAGCTCCATGAACAATAATTACTTTCTTACCAGATTTTTTGATCTGTTTTGAAAGATTCTTCATTATTTGTTCTTTGTAACTATCTTCTTTCTCTTTGTTTGTTATAACACTTCCGCCAATTTTTATTAAATACATTAATTAGGCAAATTAGTTTTTCTCTAAAAAGGATTTTCATTAAAAAAAGAATTTTATTTATTTTTTAGTTGTCATCATTGTTTTATCTTTATTTTGTTCATGAATAAGCCATAATGCAATTGGCATACCATCAGTTGAATCATGCATTACAGTTTTTGTAAAATCATTTATTTCTTCTTCAGAATGAGTTTTACAACAGTCTTCACATATAAAGATTTCATCTTTAAATACAAGACCTGATGGATTTTTGTGAAGAAAAATTCTTTTACTACATACAGAACATGTTTTTTCTGGCATTATTTGTGCCTCAATTAGAACATATAAAAAAGTTCTTTATAAAATCATCTGTACAAATATTCCTTGTACCATCAGTGTATATAAATGAAATGTTTTATAAAACAAATCCTTATATCTCAACATGGTGTAGGAGAAATAATGGTTACAGTTGATAAAAACAGTAAAACTGAAAACAAAAATTCAAAACTTCAGGGTAAACCAAAGATTGCATATTTTTCAATGGAGATAGGTATTGATGAAAATATTCCTTCCTACAGCGGAGGATTAGGTGTTCTTGCTGGCGACACGATAAAGTCCTGTGCTGATTTAAATGTACCAATTGTTGGAGTAACACTTCTATCTGAAAAAGGATATTTTTATCAAAAAATCGATGAAAATGGTAATCAAATAGAAGAACCTATGGAGTTTCCAGTTTCAAAATTTTTACAGCTTTTACCAAAGACTGTAACTGTGAAAATAGAAGGTAGAGATGTAAAAGTAAGATCTTGGCTTTATCAGTGGAGAGGAATAAGCGGGTTTATCGTTCCAGTTTTTTTCCTTGATACAAATATTGAGAAAAACAGTGACTGGGACCGTAGTTTAACAAAATATCTATATGGTGGAGATAACAAGTACAGATTAGCCCAAGAAATTGTACTTGGAGTTGGCGGTGTTAAGATTCTCGAAAAATTGGGATATAACACTATTGATAGATTCCATATGAATGAAGGTCATGCAGCTTTTGGAACACTTGAATTATATAATCGATCTAATGATGTCGAAAAGGTTAGAAAACAATGTGTTTTTACCACTCATACACCTGTTGCAGCAGGTCATGATCAATTCGATATCAATCTTGCTAAATCTATGCTTGGTTCAATCCTTCCTGATTTTATCTTAGATGATGTAACATTTGATAACAGACTAAATATGACTAGGCTCGCTCTTTTTTTCAGTCATTATGTAAATGGAGTTGCTAAAAAACATGGCGAGGTATCTAGAATTATGTTTCCAGGTTATTCCATTGATTCTATAACAAATGGAGTTCACTCAACTACATGGGTTTCAGATCCATTTAAGGATCTTTTTGATAAACATATACCTGGTTGGAGGTCTGATCCATATAATTTTAGATCTGTTTTTAGTATCGATAAAAAGGACATATGGGATGCTCATATAAAAGCAAAAAAAGAGCTTATTAATTTTGTAAATAACAGTTACAATTCTGGTATGAACTACAACGATTTTACAATTGGTTTTGCAAGACGTCAAACTGAATATAAAAGACCTGATCTTTTGATTTCAGATCAGAATAGACTTGTTGAAATCTCTGAAAAA
>CAZKQS010000060.1:0-4737 GCA_964554985.1 uncultured Thermoplasmatales archaeon
GAAAAAAGAAATCAGGCTTCTTGGAATAGATGATGCTCCTTTTAAATTCAGAGATAGAAAAGTGGATATTATAGGAGCAGTCATGAGAGGAGGAGAATATATTGAAGGAGTAATAAAAAAAGAAGTAAAAATTGATGGATTAGACTCTACAGATAAATGTATAGAGATGATCAACAAAACTAGACATAAAACACAAATTAAATCAATACTTCTTGATGGAATAGCCCTTGGTGGATTTAACATAGTTGACATCGAAAAAGTATATTCCAAGACAGGCATTCCTGTAATTACTATTACTAGAGACAAACCAGATAAAGAAAAAATAAAAAATGCTCTTAAAAAACATTTCGAAGATTGGAAAAAACGTTTTGATATAATAGAAAAAGGAGAGCTAATCAAAATAAAAACAAAACATAATCCTATTTTTATAAAATGTGCAGGTATATGTGCAGATAAGGCAAAAGAAATAATAAAGATATCAACAATTAGGGGTGTTATCCCAGAGCCGATAAGAGTAGCACATATCATAGCATCTGGAATTACAAGGGGTGAATCATATGGGAAAGCCTAAAGCAAAAGTAGATAGAAAAAAATGCCTAGCGTGCGGTGGATGTATATCAGTTTGTCCACAGGATGCAATATCATGGATAGCAAACAAAGCAGAAGTTGATCCTGAAAAATGTATAAGCTGTGCGATATGTATTAGAACTTGTCCAGTTGGAGCAATACAGGGAGATGGTTTATGATGAAATACGATGTAGTAATAGTTGGAAGTGGGCCTGCTGGAAGTGTTACTGCTAGATTTGCAGCAGAAAACGGTGCAAAGGTAATAGTTCTTGAAAGAAGACAAGAAATTGGCACACCTGTTCTCTGTGGAGAAGGAATAAGCAGAAAAATAGATGACTGGGATATGATAGATGGAAAACGCTGGATAGCTGGAAGAATGGATGGTGCAAGAATATACTCACCAGACAAAACTTGTGTAACACTTGGTGCTGAACAAGCTGGAAATGAGACAGGATATGTCGTATACAGAGAAATCTTTGACCAGGAACTTGCTAGAAAAGCTATGAAAGCAGGTGCTAAATATATGATGAACACCCCAGCAATTAATCTATTAAAAGAGGGTAAAGAAATTAAAGGCATAATTGCAAAACATTTTGATGAAGAAATCAAAATAGAAGCAAAAATTGTAGTTGGTGCAGATGGAGTAGAATCAAAAATTGGACAATGGGCAGGAATTGATACAAGGCTTGACCCTAAAGATCTAGAGACCTGCTGTCAGTATACTTTATCAAATGTCGACTGTAAAGATGCATATTGTGATTTTTATTTAGGAAAAGAAATTGCCCCAGGTGGATATATATGGGTTTTTCCAAAAGGAAAAAATATAGCAAATGTAGGAATAGGTATACTTGCAAGCCTCTCTGAAGGGGGCCGTGCAAAAAAATTACTAGATGATTTTATAGATAAAGACCCTAGATTAAAAAACGGCCAACCTGTAAGATTTTTAGCAGGAGCAGTACCCGTTTCAAACCCAGTAAAAACAGTAAAAGACAATATAGTCTTAGTTGGAGATGCAGCAAGACACGTTGATCCAATAACCGGTGGTGGCCTTACACACTGTCTTGAAGGCGGAAAAATAGCTGGAGAAGTTATAGCTGAATCAATAAAAAGAGAAGATTATAGTGAAGAATTTCTAAATAAATATGAAGGGCAATGGAAAGAAGCATTTGGAAGTAAAATTAAAAGAAACTATCTAGTAAAAGAAATAATGCTTGATATGGATGATAAAACGTTCAATAAAATAGCTGATTCACTTAAAGATGCAAAGTTTGCTGAAATAAGCACCCTAGGACTAGTAAAGGAAATTGCTAAAAAACATCCAACCCTTATGATGAAACTGCTTCCATTACTAAAATATCGTAAGAAACTAAAGGAGACAAAAAAATAATGAAATGGGGGCTTGTTTGTAACTATCATGTTAAAAAAGCATGCTCTGTAGCTAAAGACGTATATACTTTTTTAAAAGAAAATGGAGGAGTTTTTGTTGATAAAAAATGCGGTAAAAAACTTGGCGTTAAAGGATATGAGATTAAAAATATAAACAAAAAAGCAGAAATAGTTGTAACAGTAGGTGGGGACGGAACAGTTCTAAGAGCACTCGAGCATATCGACAAACCAATTTTTGCAATAAACTCAGGTGCGATGGGGTTTTTATGTGAAGCTGAATCAAAATATGCAATTGATGGCATAAAAAGAGTGATCGAAGGAAGATACAATATTGAAGAAAGAGCAAAACTAAAAGTAACTATTGATGGAAAAAGACTTCCAGATGCAGCAAATGAAATAACCGTACAAACAGCGCGTGTTGCAAAAATAATGTACCTACAGCTTTTTATTGAAGGTGAACTACTTGAGACATTTGGCGCTGATGGAGTAATAGTTGCAACTCCAACAGGCAGTACAAGCTATGCTTTAAGTGCAGGAGGACCAATACTTGATCCCGCAGTTAAAGCAATGGTAATAGCACCAATCGCACCGTTTAAACTCTCTGCAAGACCCTGGGTTGTACCAATAGATAAAAAAATTGGTATAAAACTTCTTCATAAAAGCAAAGAATCCTATTTAGTAATAGACGGCGAGTACCCTCAAAAGATATCAACAGATAGTAAAATTACAATAACCGGCTCAGAGAAAAAAGCAAGGTTCATTAGATTTGGTGAAAGCTTTTATCAGATGGTTAGACTTAAACTAGTGAGATAAAAAAAATGGGTTTTTTTAGAAAAAACAAAGAAAAAAAGACTAAAAGTAAAGAATGGAAGATTACAAGTAAATGTCTTGATTTGATTTTTGCTTGTGCTAAAGACAGCCATCCAAAAGAATTTGGAGGGCTATTAAGAGTCGATGATACTTTGAAAGATACTATTACAGAAGTAGTACTTCTGCCTGGTACAATATCTGGTAACTCACATGCAATATTTAAGCTTCATATGATGCCAGTTGACTTTTCAATTGTAGGAACAGTTCATAGCCATCCAAGCCCTTCTGCAAATCCATCCCAAGCAGACCTAAATCTATTTAGAAAACACGGGAAAATACATATCATATCAGCATCACCCTACACTTCTTCTTCATTTAAAACATATGACCAAAAAGGTGAAGAAATAAAAATTAAAATTGTTTAATTTGCTTTTTCAAATAACAAATTTGAAACTTCATTATAAACTCTAAATTTGAAATCTGTAAATATTCTCGGCGCAAATCTTTTGAAATGGAAATTTGAAAACATTATTATTGCAGCTTTATCCGATCTACGTATCATCATATCACAACAATATCCAAGAGCGCCTCCATTATATCCTTCATAACTCTCATCATCTACAGTCAAAGTTATCCATCCAAGACCATGTGACAAATTATAACCAAAAAAGGGCATAACGCAATCTGGATACTGAATTCTATGCATCTCTTTAATTGTGTTTTCATTTAAAATTGTAACTTTATTATAGGTTCCATTATTTATGTGCATTAAAAGGTATTTTGACAAATCAAGAACAGTAGTTCTTAGGCCTGCAAAAGACGATTGGCTTTTTAGATCATAATGAAAAAGTGGCAGATACAAAGGACCTCCTATATGATAATAAGGCCGAGCTATCCTATTTTTATCAAGCTTGTTAACATTAAAACTTGTATTTTTCATATCTAACGGGTCAAAAATATTTTCTTTACAATATTCATCTAAGTTTTTACCTGTGATTTTTTCAATAATTGCTCCAGCTATTATAAAACCGGTATTTGAATATGCTAAATTATCACCTGGTTTGTAGTCGCGCCAATTATCTTGTTTGTAATATTTACCATCAGGAATAATTCTATCTTTAATCCATTGTGTAGAATTATCACTAAAAGTGTAAAAAGAAAAAATCAGATCCATATCAAAACTAAGGCTAGACTGGTGTGCAAGAAGCATACGAAGAGTGATATTTACATTTGGAAAATTAGGATTTTTTATATCATATGAAAAAAAATGACTGATGTTTTCATCAAGATCAATCTTATCCTGCTCAACAAGCTGAAGTACAGCTGTAGCTGTAACAGTCTTAGAAATTGATCCGATATCATATATTGTATTGACATCTGCTTTTTTATTAAGATAAAAATGTGATTTGCCAAATGAATTTTCGTAAATTATATTGTTGTCTTTTATAACACAGGCAGTAATCGAAGGTATATGTAATAACTTCATTGTGAGTTTGATTTTTGTTTCAATACTAAGAACCTCATCGATTTCATTACAATTTTTTTCAGGTGAAGTTATAGCCATATTATTTGCAAAGACCAATATGAAAATAAATATGGAAATTATTACAATTCTGTCTCTTTTCATAAAATAACCTTTATATCACACTTAATATAACCTATGGAAGGTTTGAATATATAAAGATAATGTTATAATAATAACAAAAACCGCCTATTTGTTAATCTAATTACTTAAAATTTCAATAAGAAACATTCATATCTTTTATGTTAAAATAAATTATAAACATATCATTTTTCAAAATTAGTCAAATGTAAGCATTTATAAACAAAATAATAATCATTAAAATGAGAGGAGATGGAAGGGTCACCTATTGATATTGTAATATTTGCACCCCTTGCACCAATTCTAGGTGTTCTATTATTTTGGTTTATAAAACTACTATTCATCGAAGCGCAAAAATACTTACTTGACAC
>CAZKQS010000060.1:4747-7327 GCA_964554985.1 uncultured Thermoplasmatales archaeon
AGTAAGACCGAAACACGAACCTCTATGCAGGTTTACAAATTTTTTAGGAATTCTATTTCAAACAATATGTCATGCTCTAGGATATACTGTTACAAAGAGCGGCGTTTCTGATGTATATCTAAGTGTAAATTACGGAAGAGTTGCACCAAAAAAAGAAAAAAAAGGAATATTTGAATGGATTGCAAACGCCTTTTTATTTATAGGGCCTTTTTTTATTCCAGCATTCTTACTTTTCCTCTGTGTATTAATATTGATACCAGATATCTTTGCTGTAAATATCGCTAAAGAAATTATTGACATAAAATATACTTTTGGAGGTCAAATAATATCTTTTGGAACTAATTTATACGTCTTTTCAGAAAAATTCATGTCCTTTTTAATTCTTAAAATGGATTTATTAAACCCAGGTCACTTTGGATTTTTATTACTTTTAATATTTTTAGGGATGGGTATTAGACCTAGCTATATTGGTGAGAAAAAAATAGATAGAGTAGATATGATGTATGATCTGAAAAACGTATGGAATCTTATCACACATAAGCCCCTCTATATTCTATTGCTCTTTCTTTTCTCTTATAACCTATTTTTTATATCTGTCCTTTTTAGTCAAGAGTGGTATAATTTACTTTTTTCAGTTTTTGGTTTTTTATCAATAATTTCAATTATAGCAATAATAATTACTCTCATGCTTTTATCACTCATAAATTCAACAGATAAAATAGAAGGGTGGAAAAAATATATTCCATATCTAACTTTACCTATCTCATATATCTTGATAAGGGTAATTTTTTATTATTTTCCAAATCCCTATTATCTAGGTTTTTCAACTATATTTATGATACTATTTACTTTTGTAATAACAATGTTAATCTTAAATAAGGGCGATAAATTTAAAACCCTGCTTAAGATAAAATTGCGTAAGAAAAAGACTGAGGAGAAAAAAGATGGATAACGATGAAGTATTAAAAAACGAAAAAATAGAAAAAATACTATCCCCGCATCCTTTATCATTTATGAGATTTCAATCACTAGCAATATTCCTACTAATATGGGGTGTAGTTCTAGGATGGCTTGTTAACTTCTCAGAGTTTGCTAATTTATTTTCAGTAAATGTTTGGTTCCCCACCATGGTATGGGTAATAGTATTACTTATCTTTGGAGTGATCGCCTCATTAATAACTATAAGATGGCGTATTTTCTTTTTATATTTAGGAGTAGTTCTAGGAGGCGTGGGTTTAATGCTATGGACAGGGTGGCTTTCCTCATCAAATGTTTTTATACCTTTCTATAATGTATCAATATCTATTCTAGGGTTCTTACTTGTTGAATGGTATAGAAGAAGTCATAAATATATAATTACAAACCAAAGAATTGTTTTCAAAGGCGGAATTGTAACAAAAGAAGAAAGAACGCTTAGATATGACAAAATTTCAGATATAAATGCAAAGCAAACAATACTAGGTCAAATTTTTGGTTTTGGAACAATTATTCCAATCAGCCAATCAGGTTTTGGCCTTGGTAGTGATGAATCAATTGCAGCTGGAGGTGTACAACTAACTGGTAAAAAAGCAGGCGTGTTTGGATTATTTGGTGGAGGAAAAGAAGTGCAAACTCCACGTGCAAGAAGCTACTATGAATTGCACGGAGTGCATCCCTATAAAGAAGTAAAAAAATCAGTGGAAAACATGGTTCAAGAAAGTGTTGTAACGCCATACCAGCAAGAACAAGTCGCTTTTCAGAAAGAGCAAGTCGACATACAAAAACAAATGCGCGATCTATTAAAGTCACAGAAAGAACCAAAAGATAAAGATGAAAAAAAATAAAGGAACACATCAAATATTTTTCTCTTTTTTATTAAAAAACTAATAATCTGTACTTGGCAATAGATTTATAAAATAGAAATCCTTCCAGAGGGAACTATGGTCCCAAAGAAAGTTTTTTTCACAAAAGGTGTTGGAAAACACAAACACGAACTGCAATCATTCGAACTAGCCCTCAGGGATGCAGGAATAGAAAAATGCAACCTAGTAAAGGTATCAAGTATAGTTCCACCAAAATGTAAAATTATTTCAAGAGAAAAAGGAACAAAGATGCTAAAACCTGGTGAAATAACATATTGTGTTATGAGCAGAAACAAAACAGACGAACCAAATAGGTTAATTGGTTCATCAATAGGTGTTGCTATTCCTAAAGAAAAAGACACATATGGATATATTTCAGAACATCATACTTTCGGGAAAAATGCACAAACCGTAGGCGATCATGCTGAAGACCTGGCAGCAACAATGCTAGCAACAACTCTGGGCCTAGAATTTGACCCAGATAAAGCATGGGATGAAAGAAAACAGGAATACAAAATGAGCGGACAATTTGTTAGAACTCAAAGTATCACACAAACAGCACGAGGAGAAAAAACAGGCCTATGGACAACTGTTATTGCAGTAGCCGTTTTTATTGAAGAATAACAAAAGACGGTTAACTAAAACTTATAACCATGCTTTTTTAGTTAAATATAAAAAGGTTTTATATGCTTCTTTTTGTTAACACGTTTGTTACCCTGGGAGAGATAAAACCTATGAT
>CAZKQS010000061.1:0-6993 GCA_964554985.1 uncultured Thermoplasmatales archaeon
ATTATTAAGATATAGCTTCCTTTCATAATAATTTTTCAACTATTTCATCCATATCTTTCATAAAATCTGTTTTATGTAATTTGTCAGTTGAACCAATAGATTTTTCTAAACCTTCATCAAAGCTTATCGCACCTAAATATTTAATATTCATTTCTGAAACAGATTTTTTTACATATTCGTCTTTTTTCATTTTCATGTTTTCTACAACACCCAGGATTGGTAGTTTCTGTTCTTTAAGCATTTTTAAGAGTTTTTCCACGGCACCCATCGCAACTTTTGATGGTGTTGTTACAACTAAAAATTTACTTTTTTTCACTAAGTTTATCACATCTAATGTTTCATCGCCAATACCTGGCGGCATATCGATGATTAAATAGTCAAGTTTTCCCCATTGGGTAATTGCAAGCAGCTCAATTATTATATTTGTTATATCAATTCCTCGGAATGCTGCGGGTTTGTCTTCTGTAAAAATTACAATACTCATAAAGTTAATTTCATCTATTTTTAGTGGTATTATACCGTTTTTTTCTTCAGGAAAATTAAACTTTGACAGACCTAGTATGATGTGTGAGCTGGGTCCATATAAATCAAGATCTAAAAGTCCTACTTTTTTTCCTTTTTTTGATAAATTAAGAGCTATGGTTGATGCAACTAGGCTTTTTCCAACTCCTCCTTTACCACTTGCTACAGATATTATATTTTCAATTTTTTTTAGTCTTCTGTCTATTACACTAATTCTTGATTCCATATAACTTTATTTCTCCCCTTTAATTGTAGAAATTGATACACCACGGCCTTTTAATATCTCAAAATCTGGGCTTTTACACTTTGGGCAGCGTCTGTGAACAAAAGCAACTTCTGGAATAAAATGTATTGCTTCTGATTCATCATCACTTAAACCTTCTTTCATATCATCAAAGGTCCATTCATTTTCACATTTTCTGCATTTGAGCTTAGTTTTTTCTATATCAATGTTTATTTTTACATCTTTTGAAATTTCACTTTGCATACCAACGATGTCTTCTAGAGCTTTTTGAAAAATTTCTTTGTTAATCTGCTGCAGTTCACCAAGTTTTACATTAATTTCAGTTATCTTTTTTAATCCCTCTTTTTTTGCAGCGTTTGCAGCAGCTGCAAGTATAGATTCAGCAAGTGCCCATTCATGCATATGTTTTAGCAGGTAAAACAGAATCATTTTTAAATCTTACTAAGAAAAATCTAATATTTCTTTTTTTTATCAAAAAGTAACCTGTCTGTACCATGCACCATATGTACATGATATTCCTTCCTTTTTTTGAAAAAATTAAAAGTCTTTTTCATTCTATTTTCTATTTCACTTTTTGCTATTTTAGGTTCAATCTTCTCAGCAGGAGTCCTTTTTTTAAGAGAAAATGGCATTGCCATACCCCAATCAAAATAAATTTCAATAATAAAATCTAGTGACTCTTGAAATTCATTTTTTGTTTCAGAGGGAAATCCAACTATAAAATATGTACCAATAACAAGCTCAGGATACGATTTTTTTAATCTGTAGAAAGCCTCTTTTATTTTCTCTTTGTCATAATATCTATTCATTGACTTTAAAACTCGACTGCTACCTGATTGTATGGGTGCGCATATTCTTTTTATTTTACCCTTTTGAAGAATTTTTTCAAATTCATCGATATATTTAACAAGCCATCTAGGGTGGATTTCTTCTATTTCGATGGTATAGTCGCCTTTTATTTTTAATATTTCTTGTAAGAGTTCTGGTAGGCTGCTTTGTATGTCTATTCCGTAGCTTCCTATGTCTTCTGCTGCTATTATAAAATGTTTATATCCTTGTTTTAACCCTTTTTTGAATTCTTCAATACATGTGTTTAATGGTTTGCTTTTTAGGGGCCCTATAGCGTTTTTTATCGCACAGTATGCACAGTTAGATACACACCCTGAAGATATCCTTAAATAGAAAGATTTACGTCTTGAATCACCTATTAAATAATAAGATGCAGACCGATCTCCGTAAATTTTTTTCAAAATAAACTCTTTTAAAATTATATAAGTTGTTTGTAATGGTAAAATCTCATAAATTTTCTTAATTACAAATTCAAATGGATTCGTCCAATGAATATTTTTCCAACGCTGATTTGCATCTTGAATCTGTGTAAATTTTATTTTGTTGTTTTTAAATATCTCATCGATTTTTTCTATTTCTTTTGTAACAACTGTTTTTCCTGTGAATATTTTGTCAAGTTTTTCTTTGTCTATACCGGGTAGACATCCTGCTACAATTAGCTCTGCGTCGTATCTTTGGAATTTTTTCACATTTTTTAAGGATACTTCAGCCATATTTCTAGAAAAGGCACAGGTTACAAGTATTATGTAGTCTGCTTTTTTAGGATTGTCTACTATCTTATACTCATTTTTCTTAAAATAATCTGAGAGTTTTTCCGCATCTAACTTTCTTCTACTACAACTTCTGGGCACCCAGTAAATGAAAACGGATTTTTCATTTTTTTTTCTCATAATTAAAATTCATATCTTAGTTATTTATTTTTTAATTTCAACTTTTATAGAGTCTGAAAAAGGTGATTTGCTAATTCGATAGCCATTTTTTGTAAAAAATTCTTTTAAGATTTTTATTCTTTCTCGAATTTCTTTTTCTGGTACTTTTGGTTCAATTGTTTCTGATTGAATGCCCTCTCTTTTTGAATAAGGATGAATCACTATCCAATCAAATTTAATTTCATTAATTAATTCAATAGTGTCTCTAAATTCTTCTCTACTTTCAGAAGGAAAACCAAGAATGTACTCTGTTGAAAATATAATCTTTGGATTTATATTTTTGATTTTTTGAAAAATTTCTTTTGTTTTATCGATATTGCTGTACCTATTCATCAACTTTAGAATTCTTTGGCTCCCCGATTGAATAGATGAACATAATCGATTAATTTTTCCTTGTCTTAATATTTTTTCAATTTCATCAAAATATTTTATCAGCCAAACTGGTTGTATTGATTCTATTTCGATAGTATATTTTCCTTTTATTTTATGTATTTCTTGTAAGAGTTCTGGTAGGCTGCTTTGTATGTCTATTCCGTAGCTTCCTATGTCTTCTGCTGCTATTATAAAATTTTTGTAACCTTTTTGTATCCCTTCTTTGAATTCTTTTATGCAGGTGTCTATTGGTTTGCTTTTTAAGGGTCCTATAGCGTTTTTTATCGCACAGTATGCACAATTACAATTGCAACCTCTTGATATGCGAAGATAATATGTTTTATTGCTAAATTTTAAAAAATAGGAGAAGTTAATAGAGTTTTTTCCATATGCTATAGCAGTTACTCCTTCTCTTATTTTTTTTGACAATCTTTCAAATAATTTCATACCAATTTTACTATCTATACGTCCTGATATGCCTCTTTCACTGAAATTTCTCCATAATTTGTTTGAATCATGCATCTCTCTAAATTTTATTTTATTGTTTTTAAATATCTCATCGATTTTTTCTATTTCTTTTGTAACAACTGTTTTTCCTGTGAATATTTTGTCAAGTTTTTCTTTGTCAATACCTGGTAGACATCCTGCTACAATTAGTTCTGCGTCGTATCTTTGAAATTTTTTCACATAATTTAGAGATGTTTCTGAGAGATCATCAATATATGCACAGGTTACAAGTATTATGTAGTCTGCTTTTTTAGGGTTGTCTACTATTTTGTAATTATTTTCTTTGAAATAATCTGAAAATTTTTCCGCATCTAATTTTCTTCTACTACAACTTTCAATTCTGTAAATATATACTTTCTTCATTTTTTTTTCCGTTTTATAGTTCGCTTAGTCTATTATACTTAGTTTGTTTTGAAATGTTTATATATTTTTTCATATAATAAAACTGGCAGTTTTTATTAAAAGTTTCAAATTTGCCTTATTAGTAAAATATCTAACTAGTAGTTATATTTATATTAGAGGAATTTTTGTTATTTTTTTGTTCCAACAATATAAAAACTAAATTTTGAAGTGATATCTTCAATTAATATATCTTTAAAACCGTTTTCTTCATACCATTTTTTAATTTCAGATTTTTTATGTCTGTGTATATAGGGGGTCGTAAACATCTCATAATACTGGCCTTTACTTTCGTTCCATATTATTTTGGAAATTGATGAAAGATTTCTTATTTTTGCTAAAAACAGTATCAAAGATAGGGGTAAACTGAAAATTTTTTGTAAGGAAAATGGAAGTTTTACAATAAAACGCCAAATACCTAATCTTATTTTTGAGTATAAATCATCTCTTTCAGATGAATAAAACATGGTATAGAGTTTCCCTCTACCCTTAACTAACTTTGATAAATTTTTAAAACCAATTTCAGGTTTTGAAACATTCATTAAAACCCCATGGCACCATACGATATCAAAAGTATTATCTTTAAAAGGAATTTTCATAACATCTGCATTTATAAAATCTATATTATTAACATTTGATTTTTCAACAGCTTTTTCTAAAGAAGCAGATATATCTGTACCTATTACCTCACAACCATATTTTGCGATATTTATAGCAAGTTGACCGGATCCACATCCAACATCTAAAACTGTTTTATTTTTAATATAATCTGAGTTTATCCCTAGCCGTTTAAAAAAATTTTGCGTTCTCTCATCCAAGGATAAATTATAAGTTTTGCCATATTTGTAATCAAAATCTTTCCATTTTTGATTATAGGCAAATGCAGTTTTTTTAATATTTTCATCGGGCTTGCAAACCAACTCAGCTATAGTATTTTTTATCGAATACTGTTTTTTACATGTTTTACAGATTAGAAAACCAGAAATAATTTCCTGCCCTCTCTCTTTGTCAACATTGGATAAAGAAAGGTCACTGTCACAACTAGGGCATTTTAAAATGTTAATAGTTTTTTTATTCATAGTATAAGGATATATTCTTTGTAACCATCATAAAATTTTTTATTTTGAAAGCTACTCATCATTGACTCTTAGTTCTTTTGCAGGTATGCCCGCATATATTTTATTACGATTCAAAGTCTTATTTCTTGTGACTAAACTTTTATTTCCAACAGTTACATTTTCTTCTAAAGTAACCCCTGGCATGATCAGGGTTTCTCCACCAATAATAGAGTTATCTCCAATCTTGATCTTACCAATTATCAACTTTTTTTGATCGATTATATGGCAAGTAAAAACAGCATATGAACCCACATATACATTATCGCCAATTTCAACAAGACAAGGATCTAGGAAATATACACCAACAGTTCCAAGAGTTGTATTTTTACCAATTTTTGCACCAATCATTTTCAGATAAATTTTTTTTAAAAAAGAAGAGTCAAATACATCCAATAGCTTAATTGGAAAAAAATATAACAAATGAAACATAGTCATTTTATGTAATATTTTATGGTCTGTATATAAGTCATATTCGCCTTCACTGTACTTAACTCTCAATATTTTAATTGCAATTGCAGATACAAGAGATTCACATGAAATAAATAGATATATTTCAAAAATTACAAAAAAAGGTAGAAACAAAATATGATATAAATTCATAAAGTTAAAATTAAAAAAACGCAGTAAGACATACAGCATAAACAAAGTTGGCAGAGAACCTAAAGAGTAAACTACAGTAGGAATCACAAGATAGGATATCTTTCTTGCAGCTAAAACAATAAAACTCACAGATTTTTCTTCTTCATTTTTCTGCATTTATACAAAAAAAGTAAAATCAGTTTAATAGTGTTTCCTTTTATGAAATTATCAGCTAATTTTTTATAGCCTAATCTTTTTTACAAAAATCAAATGGATAATTTTTATAAAAACGGTCTAGAATTCTATCCTAAAAAAATAGTTATAATAAATAACATTTTGCTCTTAATTTATTTTTCATCTGCACTTATTGGATTGTCCGCTATTAGATTCCGAGGTTTTCCAATTTTGTCGATAGCATTCTTTTTTTTTATTTTATTATTTTTACTTATTCTGACACTTAAATTTTTATGCACTCGATGTTTTTATTATGATAAATTTTGTGCTTACGGATGGGGAAAATTGTCTTCACTTTTTTTTAAAAAAAATACTAGAGATAATAATATTGGTGGAAAATTATCTTTCTTCTCTTGGATAGTTACTATTTTTGTGCCTTTTGTAATGATTCCCATCTCAATAATTTTTTATGAAAACTTCCTAATTATTGGGATCACTTGTATTTTTCTTTGTTTTATCTCTATATCTTTGTTTTTTATTTTGAGGAAAAGAATATGTTTGGTATGTAAAAGACGAGATATCTGTATTGCTAGTAGTGCAAGAAAATAAATTTATTTTATTATGGTTCCTGTTTGAATGTCGTTATATCCCAATGTTCTGTTTTCCTTTAAAAGTTGTTTTGACAGCTCTTTATCTGGCGAAATGTATCTAATATCTTCAGGTATTTCTCTGTCTACTCTATTGCTAAAATAGATAAATCGGGCGGTTTTGTTACCTACATGGATAATTTTTTTAATACATGTTATAAAATCTTCATTAGTCATCCAATCTAAAACATTTGAAAGATTAAATTTGTCAATAGAGTTTTCATTAAATTCTTCTAGTGCTTGCTTAATTGAAACTGTTTTTAAAGTTATCCTATCTACCCTCTCTTTTAAAGATTCAAAATTCTTTCTCTTAAGATACTGGGGCATACATTCCTGGCTGTGATATTGCCCAAGTAAAATCATTGAAGCAAAATAATTACTTTTTAGAGGAATTTTTGTAAAAATACTTTCCATTTCTTTTTTTTGGTTTTTATTATAAGCTAGCTTTTTTATGAATTCAAAATCTGATCTAGGTGGTTTCTTTTTATTTTTTATTAAAGAAACTATCATATCATATGAAAGTTTAATTTTGAAAATATTTTTTATACGCTCTAAATTTAATATCAAAGACCAGGGTGTCTTGTATATATAACTATAGAAATATTTTTCCTGTTTTTTCAAATTATCAAATGTAAAAAGTTTCTCGATTTTCT
>CAZKQS010000062.1:0-6949 GCA_964554985.1 uncultured Thermoplasmatales archaeon
AACACTTATCCTTTTATAAAACATCCCATATTCCAAATAACAAAATGACTAACGATATTTACAGTGCATGCAAAAATGCAGCAGAAAAAATCAGATCATATTCAAAAGAGACAAAAATTAGAGTGGTCTCACATTATGATGCAGATGGAATTTCAGCTGCTGCAATAATATGTAAGACGCTATATCGGGCAGGATACAATTTTCATGTGACCCTTATGCGCAATCCCTTTGACAAAGGCCTTGAGAGAATTTCAAAAGAAGAAAATGAAATAGTCATATACTCAGATATGGGTTCAGGGCAGATTGAAACAATTGAAGAAATGAAAAACCAATCATTTATTTTTGATCATCATCAACCTCATAAAAAACAAACAAAAGAACATGTCCTTCAGATAAACTGCAACCACTTTGGAATAAATGGAAACTATGAAGCTTGCGGATCAACAATTGCTTATGTTTTTTCAATAGAATTTGACAAAAATAACGAGGATTTAGCTTCCCTAGCAGTAACAGGCATGACAGGTGACAAACAGTATATTGGTTCCTTTAGAGGATTAAACAAAGAAATAATAGATAAAGCAGTAAAAAATAATCTTTTAGAGGAAAGAACTGGCATTAAGCTATCATGTGATACGATATTTGACTCATTATACTACTCAATTGATCCTTATTATAGTGGTATATCTGGAAATAAAGATAAAATTGAAGAATTGCTTAATAAGTTTGGAATAGATAAAGACAAAAAAATTAAAGAATTAAAACCTGAAGAACTTAAAAAAATAAACTCATATCTGATGCTTACTTTACTTGAAAAAAAATGTGAGAAAAATATCCTTGATACAGTCATTAGAAAAAGATATTACACAAATATTTTCAATATGGAATCAGAACAATTAGCTGATCTATTTGATTCCTGTGGAAAAGGTGGAAACCGAGGTATAGGTTTATCTTTAGCACTTGGAGATAAAGAATCGCTAGAAAAAGCAAAAAAGATTGAAAGAGAATATAAAGAAAAAATCCTAGAAGAACTTTTAAGACTTGAAAAAGAAGGATTCAAAGAAACAGATGGTTTTAGGTATTTTTTTACAGACAGATCATCAATTGGTGGTGTGATAGGTGGTATAGCAACAAATTTTATGCTTGACATTAAAAAACCACTTATTTCAATAGTTAGAAAAAAAGATGAAATACATGTATCATGTAGGGGAAATCAACATCTTGTAAAAAACGGCCTAGATTTAGGATATGCTATGAAAAAGGTCGCTAAAGAACTAAACGGTCATGGCGGTGGGCATGCTATTGCATCTGGTGCAACAATTAATTTAAGTAAAGAAAAAGATTTTCTAGAAATAGTAGATAAGATAATTGTAAATCAAATTGGAAAATAGTATTATGAAATCAAAATGTAAAATAGAAATTGATTTAGAGAAAAACAAAGATGCAAAAAAACTACTAAAAAGTGTTAAAGTAGATGACTATAGTTTTGTTAAATCAAAAATAAAAGATTCTTCTTTAGTTGCTGAAATAGAATCAAATAGCATAGACTCACTTCTTCATACAGTAGATGATTATCTGAGTTGTGTTTCAGTTGCTGAAAAAATTTTGGATAAAAATAATAAATAACTAGATATTCAAGGGATAATATGAAATTTGATCTAGAATGTGAATTTACGTTCAGCGGGGATATATCAAAAATAAAAAAAGAAATAAGAGATTTTCTTACTAATTTTGAAAAAAAACTAAGAGAAAAAGATAACACAGTTTCTTTTAAAAATATTAACATTGAAGAAAAAAAACTTTTATTTAATATTATTTCAGAGGGTTCTTTTAGGCCACATAGTGGTCTTTTACAAATAAAAAATAACATTAGTAAAGAATTTGGAAGAAAACATCATATAGGTGTAAGAGAAATAAAGATACATAATTATGATATCTCTTTTACCCTTGAAAAAAAACCATTAAAAAAGTTTACAATTCCTTTTGCAAAAATTGAAATAAAAGATAAAAAAGCTAAGTTAATTTTAGATAAACTTGATGAGGAATTTTTGAGGCGTAACTACATAGATCGAATTATAAACAGAGCCCATGAAAAAGTCGAGGATCAATACTACGAAGGAAAAGGCGAATACTGGAAATCTATATGGGAATCCGGTGATAAAAAACCTGTATGGAAAAAGGATCCAACTGAAGAGATGGTGAAAAAAAGCTGGCTTAAACAAGGCCCCACTAAAGGTAAATGGTTTTACCGACCTCAAGCCGCAGCTATATTAAAAACAATGGAAAAAATAGCTATCAATGAAGTCTTAAAACCTCTCGGGTTTGAAGAAATTATTGAATCACACATCGTTCCATTTGATGTATGGATTAAAACAGGACATATGGAAGGCATGCCTGGTGAGTTTTATTATGTAGCTGAACCAAAGACTAGAGATGTTGATTCTTGGGAGAAATTTGTGGATTTGACAAAAATAACTAAGGAGATACCAAAAGAGGAACTTAAGAAAAATATATCTGTTCCGAAAGGCGGAATATGTTATGCACAATGCCCTCTTATATACTGGAGTCTGAAGGGTAAAACAATATCTGAAAAATCCTTACCTGTTTTAATATACGATAACACAGCTATTTCAGCTAGATATGAATCTGGTGGAAGACATGGAATAGAAAGAGTAGATGAATTTCATAGAATTGAACCTGTTTATATCGGTACACGTGAACAACTCCTTGATCTTCGTGAAAAACTACTTGATAGATACAAACATGTTTTTAACAATATATTTGACCTAGAGTGGCGAATGGCATGGGTTACACCATGGTATATGCAGCAGGCAGGAAAAATAGGGGGCAAAGGAACTCAAGACACTGGAACAATAGATTTTGAGGCATATATGCCTTATAGAGGCAACAGAAAATCTGAATGGCTGGAGTTTCAGAATCTAAGTATCCTAGGTGACAAATACGTATCAGCATTTAATATAAAAGCACAGAAAAGCATTCTGTGGAGTGGTTGCTCTGGAATTGGCCTGGAGCGTTGGACAACTGCATTTTTAGCACAAAAAGGTCTTAACCCAGATAAATGGCCAGAAGGTTTTAGAAAATATTTAGATAAATTACCTGAGGGTATAGAGTTTCTATGAATAAAAAAGACTTATCTGAATATAAAAGAAAATATGATGTATCACGTCATCATGCATGGGCTGGATCAGTTTTACTAGCACTTTTAATTGCAACTAGAACCTTTCTAGAAATATCAAATATCAATGTAAATGATATAATTGTAGTAATTATTGGTGTGATACTAATTATTTATACACTTTTATCTGTTTTTTTAACTTATAAATATAGCTCTGGTCTAACATCTGAACAAAAAAAAGTTGTTGAAGTACATCATCGTGACTCAGATGATGAACTTGAAAAAAAGAAAATCGATTCTGATCTAGAAAAAGAGCGACTAAAACTTGAAAAAAAGAAGGCTAAAGCAGAGCTTAAAAAAGTAAAGAAATTGAAGAAAGAAAAAGGAAAATAATATAAAAAGGATTAATTCAACTTTAAACGGAAAAACCTTTAAATAAGAATTCTGTTCCCCATCCGATGGCTAAAAGAAGAAAAGAAAAAGATGATGAAGAGGATAAACCATTTAAACTTCCAAAATTTGACAAAGAAGGATTTATAAAAAAAGAAAGAAGAAACATTAAATCAATGTTTATTGCGTTTTTATTTTCAGCTTTAATGGCAGTTATTTGTTTTGGTTTCTTTGTACTTATGGGTCCTGAAACAGATATGCGTTGGCTGTTAGTTTTACTTGTAGCAATCTTCAGTGCTTCATTTATTAAATTTTTCTATATGAGGTTAAATATAGATACCTCTGAATTTACAAAGAAAAACTGGTTTGTAACTTATGGAGTGTATTTCATTGCCTGGTTATTGATTCTAACGATACTAGTTAACCCACCGTTTTATGATGATCAAGATCCAAGAGTTGAATTAGTAGTTTTACCCAATGCTCAAGAATTTGGTGGAGATGTAAAAGTGATTGCTAGAATCACTGATAATGCGGGCATTGAAAAATCAGGAATCACGTTATCGATTAATAATGTTGAAATAGATCAAGATGATTTTATATTTGAGGATAACTTTTTTGAATATATCTTTGAAAGCCCTGAAAATACATCGGGCGATATAACCTATAATTATGAACTTTCAGTTGAAGATATTAGTGGTAGAAAGTATGGTCCTGAAACTGGATCTTTTAAATTTAGTAACTCAACCATTAGACTATCATCACATGAACAGGCTTATACTTACCCAGGTCCATCTGTATCATCAGGAACACCTATAACTTTTGATACTGAAGACGGGATTGATATTGTGTATTATACAGTAAATGATGGTAAACGAATTAATGTGACTTACAATGAGCAAGGTGGAAACTATATAACCTATCCAAAATTCAAAGGATGGGTTGCAGATCAAAACGTTACACTAAAAGTATTTGCAAAAGCTGTTAATAATTATGATTTCGTGATGCCTACAACCCCTGATCCAGATTTTGATATCTCAAAATATGCATATAATAATACAATAAAAGATACTCAAGAATACTACTTTCAGGTTGGATCTGAAAATATAGGTATTGAAGATGCACCTGATGCAAAAGAGCCACCAATAAACTACAAGCAGGTCCCAGGGTTTGAATCAGTAATATTCATATTAGCATTATTTGCAGCAATACTTATTCTAAGATATAAGAAAAAAGATAAGAAATGAAAGAAATAACAAAACTCTCAAGAAATCTAAAAAAGAATTTCAAACCAAAGAAAAAAGATTTCAGTAGGCCTGTTGCATCTTGGACTGAAAAAGACATTCTAAAAGGAGAAATTGTTGATACTCTTGTAATTATTTTTAGAACACGTGGCTGTACATGGGCATATAAATCAGGATGCAGCATGTGTGGCTATTTCAATGATAGTGCATGGGAAAAAGTATCTGATTCCGAACTTTTTTTGCAATATAAAACTGCAATGGAAAAATTCAAAGATCAAAAATTTGTTAAAATTTTTAACTCAGGTAGTTTTCTAGACAAAACAGAGATCTCAAAAGATGTCAGAGATAAAATTTTAAAAGATCTAAATACTAAAGTTGAGAAGGTTTCCTTTGAATCAAGACCTGAATATATCACTAAAGACTCGATTAAAGATGTTAAAGATATCTTAAAAAATAAAGTAATTGAAATTGGAATAGGTCTAGAAACAGCGGATGATGAAATAAGGAAGAATTGTATCATCAAAGGATTTACTTTTAAGGATTTTAAAAAATCAGTAGATCTTCTTAAAAAAAACGATATCAGATTAAAAACCTATGTTTTGATAAAACCTCCATTTTTAACTGAAAAAGAATCAATCAAGGATGCAATTGATACAGTTAAAAAAATAAAAGATTTTACAGATGTAATATCTTTTAATCCATGTAATGTACAGAGAAGAACAGTTGTTGAGTATCTCTGGAAAAAAAACCTTTACAGGCCTCCCTGGCTTTTTAGTGTAGTTGAAATCTTAAAAGAAAGTAAAAAGATTGTAGGTGAAAATGTTAGGTTAAAGTGTGATGTTGCAGGCGGCGGAAGCATTCGCGGTGCGCATAACTGTAAAAACTGTGATAAAAAATATCTAAAAGAAATATCTAGTTTTTCTCTTTATCAAGATATAGATATTTTTGAAAAACTAGACTGTAAATGTAAAGATAAATGGCTTGATCAATTAGACATTGAAAGCCTTGGTTTTGGTTCACTAGTTGATATGTAGGGATAGATGAAATATGGCTGAAGTCAAAGTATCAGAAAATGAAACAATTGTGTTAATTGATAAAAATATGAAGAGATATTTTATTGATACAGCAGGGAAAACTGATAAATTCAAGGGTGTAGGTGTAATTGATCCGACCTGTTTTGTTGGTAAAAGATATGGTGAAAAATTAACTATTGGAAACAAAGAGTTCTATATTTTAAAACCATCTCTTATGGATAAATTAAAGGGGCTTAAAAGAAAAGCTCAAATTATTCTTCCAAAGGACCTAGCTTATATTATTATGTTTTGCTCGATTGAATCAGGTTACACTGTTCTTGAAGCAGGGATTGGTTCAGGAAGCCTTACAACAGCTCTAGCTAATGCTGTTGCGCCAGATGGTAAGGTTATATCTTATGATAAGAGAACTGATTTTATCAAGCATGCCAAAAAGAACCTTAAAGACTTTGGATTTTTAGAGTTTGTTGAAACAAAACACAAGGATGTAACTAAAGGTATTGATGAGCAAAACCTTGATGCAGTGATTCTTGATATTCCTAATCCCTGGGATGGGGTAAATACTTCTTATAATTCTTTGAAAATTGGTGGATATCTATGTTGTTATTCTCCACTTATAAGTCAGGTTGAAAAAACTGTTTCTGAAATTAAAAAACACAATTTTATTGAGATAAAAACTTTTGAAAACATTCAGCGTGAAATGATAATATCAGATCGAGGAACCCGCCCTAGTTTTGATATGCTGGGTCATACTGGTTATCTTACTTTTGCAAGGAAAATTATATAAAAAAAGAAAAAAATTATGAAAATACGTTTTGTATCTTCATGTTAAATAAAGCAAATACTTTATTTAAAAAGGTTCTAAATTTAGTTAATAATTTTGTTCTAGATCTTGTTTCTACCGTCTTTTCTTCATCTTTTGAGTCATCTGTTTTTGTGAAAAATTCTATGAGATCTATTATAAAGGTAGCTACTGCTGAAACTACTGCAATTCCGCCAAATATTGCTGCAACAATTACAACAACTGATACTATACTACCAAGACCTGTTGCTATTGCTGCAACTATTGTTTGTAGTAAAAAGAATACTCCAGCAACAATTAATACTCCAACTGCTGCAGCTAAGCCACCAAGAAATAACATAATTAAAAACTC